>DAOMOU010000001.1:0-848 GCA_035444525.1 Gammaproteobacteria bacterium
GCCTCTTGCTCATCGCGGTGGCCCTCGGCGGCTGCGCCACCCGGACCGCCTGCGTTCCGGGCCCCTACGTGGAGGCGCGAACCGTCCAGCCGCTGAACATCCCGGAGGGCATGGATGCCCCCGACCAGCGCAATGCCCTGCGCGTGCCGGCCCGGCGCGGTGCCACCGGCAAGCTCGCGCCCGAGTCGGATCCGTGCATGATCGAGCCGCCGGCGTATTATGCGACCGCGGGCGAGCCCAATCCGGACGGCCTCCCGGTCCGGCCGAGCACCGTCGCTGCGGCCGGCCTGCCGGCCCCGGCCCCCGGCGCGACCCGGGTGTCCCGCGAGGTCACGGCGTTCCTGAACGAGTGGGCCAGCGCCTGGAGCCAGCGCGATGCCGAGACCTGGTTCCGCTATTACGCACCCGATTACGCACCGGTCGGCTACGCGGACGCCGACGAATGGCGCGCCGAGCAACGTGAACGATTCCTGGTGCCGGCCACGACCCGCATCGACGCGAACAGCGTCACTGTCGACCCGCAACCGGACGGCAGCGCCCGGGTGCGCTTCATCCAGCATTTCGGGGAAGCGCCGGAGCAGCGCAGCGTCGTCAAGGAGATGGTGCTCATGCCCCGGACACGCGGCGCGACGACCTGGCGCATCGTCCAGGAGCGCATCGCAGAGGTGCTGTAAGCGACCTTGGACCGGCCGTGCGGCGGTTTTCAATTGCTGAACGGAGCCCGGTAGGGTACATTTCCCGCCCCTCGACGCAATGGCGCCGGGGTCCGGCGGGAGAGGTGGCCGAGCGGTCGAAGGCGCTTGCTTGGAAAGCAAGTTTAGGGTAACCCCCTAACGCGGGTTCGAATC
>DAOMOU010000001.1:948-31369 GCA_035444525.1 Gammaproteobacteria bacterium
CCGCCCTCTCCGCCAAATCAAGCTCAGTCGACTATTGGATTCGAACCCGCGTTCAATACAGCCCGGGTTCGAGCCGAGGCCGGCGCCAGCCGGCGGAGACGCCGGCCCGGACGGGCCGACCATCCCGCCCTCTCCGCCAAATCAAGCTCAGTCGACTATTGGATTCGAACCCGCGTTCAGCGAGGTCGCTTCGCGAGCCGCCAGGAAACCAGCATCGCGACCACGGCGCCGGCAAATGCCAGGGCAGTGTCCTTCTGGGCATCCCACTCGTCGCCCTGGGTGCCAAGGTAGGCAGCGCCGAGCTCCGGGCTTACGATCATCGCGACAATGCCCTCGAGTGCTTCGTAAAATCCGCTGAAGCCGAGAATGGACAGGGTCGCCACGGGGTAAGACCAGCCGGACCTCGTGCCGGCGGCGCGGACCAGTAACTCGCGGATCGGCGGCGCCACGAGCAGCCCGAAGCAGAAGTGCACGAAGCGATCGTAGTGGTTGCGTGACAAGTCCAGTGCATCCTGCAACCAGAATCCCGGGGGTACTTCACTGTAGGTGTAGTGGGCGCCAACCAGGTGCAATGTGAGGAACAGCCCCAGCAGGCCGTAGGAGAAATTCGAGAAAGTGAAACGCCGGGCGGTGAGCAGCAGTGTCGCTGCAAATACGAAAACCAGGAGGTTCTCCAGCAGCCAGTCACGGCGACTGTAGGGCGCTATGGCGGCGATGATCCAGATGGCCACCAGCCAGAGCAGCAGGGCCCTGATGAAACGACGGCCGCTGAAGGTCCCGTTCATCCGCCAGCCTCCCTTGCCGTCCGCCCGGCATTCGCTGATGAAATTAGCATCTTTCCGCGAAATTTTGTCACTTGCCGCGTGCCGCTTTTTGTATACTTCATTTTTTCACGGGAGGTTCGCCATGCAGATTCCTGGCCGGCTCGCCCCGCTGTTGATCGGCCTCATCGCGGCGGTCGGCGCCACGCCGGCAGGCGCCAGCGATTCCAGGCCGGGTGGCAGCCTGTTCATCTATAACTGGTCCGACTACATCGCCGAGGACACCATCGCCCAGTTCGAGGCGGAGACCGGCATCAAGGTCACCTACGACGTCTTCGACAGCAATGAGGTGCTCGAGGCGAAGCTGCTGGCCGGCAGCACCGGGTACGACCTGGTGGTGCCTTCGCTGGCCTTCCTCGGGCGCCAGATCATCGCCGGGGTTTTCCAGCCCATCGACCGCAGCAAGCTGTCGAACTACGACAAGCTCGATCCGCAGCTGCTGGCGCGAATTGCCGAGGTAGACCCGGACAACAAGCATGCCGTGCCTTACCTGTGGGGCACGACGGGCATCGGTTACAACGTCGAAAAGATTGCAGCGATCTTCGGCGAGGACTTCGAGGTCAATTCCTGGGACCTGGTGTTCGACCCGGCCTATGCCGAGAAGATCTCGGCCTGCGGCTTTTCCATGCTAGATGCGGCCTCGGAGATGCTGCCGATCGCGCTGCACTACATCGGCGAGGATCCGAACAGCTTCGATCCGGCGGTGATTGCGAAGTCCTATGACGTGCTTGCGGCCGTGCGGCCGTACGTGACGTACTTTCATTCCTCCCAGTACATGAATGACCTTGCCAACGGCGACATCTGCGTCGCGGTGGGCTGGTCCGGCGACGTGTTCCAGGCGATAGACCGGGCGGACGAGGCCGAGCGCGGCGTCGAAATCGACTACGTGATCCCCGCGGAAGGCGCGCCGGTCTGGTTCGACATGCTGGCCATCCCGGCGGATTCACGCAACGTGGAGAACGCGCATCGCTTCATCGATTTCCTGCTCCGGCCCGAGGTCATGGCCGCAATCACCGAGTACGTCGCCTACGCCAACCCGGTGCCCGCCTCGCGGGAGTTGATGGACGAGGAGTTGCGCGACGACCCGGACATCTTCCCGCCGCCGGAGGTCATGGCAAGGCTCTACGGGCTGAAGGTCCTGCCACGCGACGTGGACCGCGTGTACACGCGCACCTGGACACGAGTCCGGACCGGGCGGTGAATTGACCGCGAGGCGCGGCGCGGCCCGCTCGCCCGGGCAAAGCGAATGAGCAACGGCCAGAAGCCCGCCGGGGCCGCGCGCGCTGCCGTTTCCCCCGCTCGGGCCGAAGCGCTCGGCCGCCAGGAATACCTGAAGATCGAGGACGTCTCGAAGGACTTCGACGGCTTCGTCGCGGTGGACCGCGTCACGCTCTCGATACGCCAGCGTGAGATCTTCGCGCTGCTGGGCGCCTCCGGCTGCGGCAAGTCCACCCTGCTGCGTCTGCTGGCGGGCTTCGAGGCGCCGTCCTCCGGGCACATCCGGCTGGACGGGCAGCTGCTCGACGGGCTGCCGCCGTACCGGCGGCCGGTGAACATGATGTTCCAGTCCTACGCGCTGTTTCCGCACATGACCGTGGCCGACAACATCGCCTTCGGCCTGAAGCAAGACGGGCTGTCGCGCGAAGAGCGCAAGCACCGGGTTGATGAGATGCTGGCGCTGGTGAAGATGGAGTCCATGGCGCGCCGCAAGCCGCACCAGTTGTCCGGCGGCCAGCAACAGCGCGTCGCACTGGCGCGCTCGCTGGCCAAGCGGCCCAAGTTGCTGCTGCTTGACGAGCCGATGGGCGCCCTCGACAAGAAACTGCGCTCGGAGATGCAGCTCGAAGTCGTCAACATCATCGAGCAGCTCGGCGTCACCTGCGTCATGGTCACGCATGACCAGGAAGAGGCCATGACCATGGCCCACCGCATCGCCATCATGGACCAGGGCGGAATCGTGCAGGTCGGCACGCCGGACGAAATCTACGAGCAGCCGGCCACGCGCTTCGCGGCGGCCTTCGTCGGTTCGGTCAATCTCATTGAAGGCAAGATCGAGGTAGACGCACCGGACCACATCACCATCCGCGCCACGGGGCTGCCGGAGCCGATCCGGGTGGGCCACGGACATACCGGCTACGAGGGCATGGACGTGATTTTCGCCCTGCGTCCGGAGAAGCTGGTCATCAGCAAGGAGCCCCCGGACCAGTCCAACAACCGCTACCAGGGCAAGATCGAGGAAATCGCCTACCTCGGCAGCCACTCGGTCATGCACATCCGCCTGCCGAGCGGGCTCAAGTTGCTGGCCCATGTGCCCAACTCGCGGCGCTGGGCCTCCGAGGACTTTACCTGGGAGGACCAGGTGTGGGCGAGCTGGGACGACATGGCGGGCGTGGTGCTGTCGTCGTGATCAAGCGGTCCGGCTTGCGATTGCCGGGGACGCGCTGGCTGGTCATCGCCGTGCCGTTCCTGTGGATGCTGGTGTTCTTTGCGGTGCCTTTCGCCATCGTGCTGAAGATCTCCTTTGCCGAGGGCCTCATCGCGATGCCGCCCTACAGCGACCTCGTAACCCGCACCGACACGGGCATCACCATCAGCCTGAACCTCGAAAACTACCTCTACATGGTGCGCGACAGTCTCTATGTCTCGGCCTATCTCGGCTCGCTGAAGATCGCCGTCGTTTCCACCCTGCTGTGCCTGCTGATCGGCTACCCGATGGCCTACGCAATTTCGCGGCTCGATCCGGCCGCGCGCAATCTCGCGCTGCTGCTGGTGATCCTGCCGTCCTGGACCGCCTTCCTGATCCGGGTGTATGCATGGATCGGCATTCTCAAGAACAACGGTGTGATCAACAATTTCCTGGTATGGATCGGCGCGATCGGCGAACCGCTGCAGCTGCTGCACACGCCGCTCGCGGTGTACATCGGCGTGGTCTACATGTACCTGCCGTTCATGATCCTGCCGCTCTACGCCAGCCTCGTGCGCCTGGACCCGCGCCACGAGGAAGCGGCCCAGGACCTCGGGGCGCGGCCCTGGCGGGTGTTCGTAAGTGTCACGCTGCCGCGCACTCTCGCCGGTATCATCGCCGGCTCGATGCTGGTGATGATTCCGGTGATCGGCGAATTCGTCATCCCCGAACTGCTCGGTGGCCCCGACACACTCATGATCGGCAAAGTGCTGTGGGAAGAGTTCTTCAACAATCGTGACTGGCCGGTGGCCTCGGCGGTGGCGATCGTCATGCTGCTGCTGCTGATCGTGCCGATCACGATTTTTCACCGCTTCCAGTCGCGCGAGATGGAGAAACGACTGGCATGAGGCGCGTCGGCCGCAATTCACCGTTCACGCTGGCCGTGCTGGGACTCGGCTTCGTGTTCCTGTACGCGCCGATCCTCAGCCTGGTGATCTATTCCTTCAACGAATCGCGGCTGGTGACGGTCTGGAGCGGCTTTTCGCTGAAGTGGTACGGCGAGCTGTTCGCCGACCGGCAGCTGATGGACGCCGTGTGGATCAGCCTGCGGGTGGCTTTCCAGACCGCCTGGTCCGCGGTGGCCATCGGCACCATGGCGGCAATGCTGCTGGTCAGGTTCCGTCGCTTCCGAGGCAAGACCCTGTTCGGCGCCATGATCACGGCGCCGCTGGTCATGCCCGAAGTCATCACCGGCCTGTCGCTGCTGTTGCTGTTCGTCCATATCGGCGAGCTGCTCGGCACGCCCATCATGCGTGGCATGGGCACCATCTGGATTGCCCACACGACCTTCGCCACGGCCTTCGTCACCGTGGTCGTGGCCTCGCGGCTGACCGAGATGGATCGCTCCCTGGAGGAGGCGGCGATGGATCTCGGCGCCAACCGCCTCAAGGTGTTCTTCGTCATCACGCTGCCGCTGATCGTGCCGGCGCTGGTGGCCGGCTGGCTGCTGGCCTTCACGCTGTCGCTGGACGACCTGGTGATCGCCAGCTTCGTGTCCGGGCCGGCATCGACCACGCTGCCGATGAAGGTGTTCTCGTCGGTGCGCATGGGCGTGAGCCCGAAGATCAATGCGCTCGCCACGCTGTGGATCGCGGCGGTGTCGCTGGCGGCGATCGTCGCCTGGCGCCTGATGGCGCGAGGGGAACGCAGGCGCCGGCGGGAATTGCGGGCCGCAGAATGAACTGGTCAACCTCGGGCGCGGGGCCCGTCAACACAAGGGAAACGAAGATGTGGAAGAAATTTGCGCCGGCCATGCTGGCGGGATTCGCACTCTGCCTGCTGTTCGTGAATGCGCATGCAGACGAGGACGAGGGCTGGTGGTTCGGCGGCAGCCTGGCGGCGACGAGCGACTACGTATTTCGCGGCGTGTCGCAGACCGACGAGGGACCGGCCTTGCAGGGCAGCCTCGATGTCGGCCACTCCAGCGGCCTGTACGCCGGGATCTGGGCCTCGAACGTGGACTTCGACTCGCCGGACGGCATCGATCTCGAGCTGAACTTCTACCTCGGCTGGGCCTTCGAGTTCGACAACGGCACCGGGCTGGACCTGCAGCTGGTGCGATACCAGTACCCCAGCGCGAACCCGGGTTACGGCATCAACTACAATGAGTTGATCATCAGCTACAGCTTCCTCGAGTCCTACACGGCGACCGTCGCGTACTCCGACGATTTCCTGCGCAGTGGCGAGAGCGCGCTGTACTACCATCTCGGCGCTGACTTTCCGCTGGGCGTCGCCGAACTCAATCTCACGCTGGGCGCTGGCCTCAACGACATCAGCAATGTGACCGGCAGCGACTACTGGGACTACCAGGTCGGCATCAACCGCGACTTCGGCATCGTCAACGCGGACCTCTCGTATTTCGACACCTCGGGCTTCGACGCCGACGTGCAGGACTGGCTCGGGCCGCCGAACTGGGCGGACGGCCGCATCGTATTGACGCTGAGCGTGGAGTTCTGACACCACGAGGTCCAGGCATTGTCATGCTGCAGAGCTACGTAAAGAAGATTCTGTCCTCGCGAGTCTACGACGTCGCGGTCGAGACGCCCTTGCAGGCGGCGCCGGGCCTGTCGCGGCGCAGCGGCTGCACGGTGATGCTCAAGCGCGAGGACCTGCAGCCGGTCTTCTCCTTCAAGATTCGCGGTGCCTACAACAAGATCGCGCAGCTGCCCGAGGCCGAGCGCGCCCGGGGCGTAATCACCGCTTCGGCCGGGAATCACGCCCAGGGCGTGGCCCTGGCGGCCCGCGAGCTCGGACTGAAGTCCACCATCGTGATGGGCCGCAATACACCGAGTATCAAGGTCGACGCCGTGCGGGCGCTCGGCGCGCGGGTCGTGCTGCACGGGGACACCTACGACGATGCGGCCGCGCACGCGGCCGAGCTGGTGGCGCGCCACGGCCTGGTGTATGTCCCGCCGTACGATGACCTCGACGTCATCGCCGGGCAGGGCACGGTGGGCATGGAGATCCTCAAGCAACACGCCGGCGCGCCGACGGCGATTCTCGTGCCGGTGGGCGGGGGTGGCCTGGTCGCCGGGATCGCCGCCTACGTGAAATACCTGAGTCCCGGGACCCGCATGATCGGCGTGGAGGCAGAAGGTTCTGCCTGCCTGGCGGCCGCGCTGGCGGCCGGGCGGCGCGTGACGCTGCCCTATGAAAGCCTGGACCTGTTCGCCGACGGCGTGTCGGTCGCCCAGGTCGGCCGCGAGCCCTTCAAGGTAGCGCGGCGTTGCGTCGACGAGGTCATCGTCGCCAACACCGACGAAATCTGCGCCGCCATCAAGGACCTGTTCGAGGACACCCGCTCGATCGCAGAGCCTGCCGGTGCGCTGGCCGTCGCCGGCCTGAAGAAATGGGCGGCGCGTGAAGCCGAGGCGGGCAGGCTGGCGCCGGCGGCGAGTGTCGTCGCCATCGTCAGCGGCGCCAACGTCAACTTTGATCGTCTTCGTCACATCGCGGAGCGCGCCGAGGTCGGCGAGCATCGCGAGGCCATTCTGGCCGTCACCATTCCCGAAAAGCCGGGCAGCTTTCGCCGCTTTTGTGCCGTCATCGGCAAGCGCTCGGTCAGCGAGTTCAACTATCGGTATGCGGATCCGAGCCAGGCCCATGTCTATGTCGGCCTGAAGATCGGCGCCCCGGAGGACCGGGAAACCGTCAAGACCCTGCTGGACGCCGCGGGCTACGGCGTGGTGGACATGACCGAAAACGAGGCCGCCAAGCTGCACGTGCGCCACATGGTTGGCGGGCGTCCCGCAGGAGACAAGCCGGAACTGCTGTTCCGCTTTGAGTTCCCGGAGCGGCCGGGGGCGCTGCTGAACTTCCTTTCCGGGCTGGGCGCGGAATGGAACATCACGCTGTTCCACTACCGCAATCACGGCGCGGCCTGGGGGCGCGTGCTGGTCGGTTTCGAGGCCGAGCGTCGCGACCGCACGCGCCTGGTCGGCGACCTGAAGCGCATCGGCTACCGATTCTGGGAAGAGAGCGAAAACCCGGCGTACCGGCTGTTCCTGCGCTGAGTTCGGTCTGGCTGGAGGCTGATTCCCGCATTCCGCCTCAGAGCCCGCGTGCTGATGGACGGGGATTGGAACTTGCCTCGCCCGGACGCGGCTGGCATCTTCGCGGCCATGACGAGCAATTCGGAGTACCGCGGCAGCACGAGCACATCCGGGCAGGACGATGCTGCTCGTCGCCGGGCCTTGCGGCCGGGCCGGCTGCCGACCGCGGTGCAGGTGCCGGTGCTCCTGACAGGCCTGGCGACCGGACTCCTGGTGCTGATGATCAGTTCCGTGCTCGATGCGCGGCTGGTCGTTGCCGGTGCCTGGTTCATGGTCGCCTACTGCGGCCTGGTGCTGTTGTCGCTGCACCCGCCACCGTTTTTTTCCGCCCAGCTGGACAGGTTCCTCGATGAGTGGGTCGAAGACCTGGGCGTCGGCTACTACGCTGTGGCCGCGCTGGCGTTCTTCATACCCCGCCAGATTCAGACGACCCTGTCGGGCGACTTTTCCTCCTTCGTGATCGAGTGGATCCTGAAATTCAGCATGGAGACTTTTTTCAATGTCTTCCATGCCATGACGTGGCCGTTCCTGCTCATCAACCGACACGGCATGTGGCCGGCGCTGGGCTGGGTCGTCGCGACCTACGGCGTGTTCTGGATCGGTACGCGGGCGTTCTCGACGCCCGCCTGGATGCTGGAAAAAGACGACCGGGACGAGGCCGAGGCGAACTGACGCCTTCAGTCGCGCGCTGCTGGCCGCGCGAAGCTGTCGAATTTCCTGTCCGGGATGCTGGCGCGCATGGTCGACTCGCTAACGCAACCCGGCCACCTCGAGTCCCTGCTCGAATACCACGTCCACCGGGATGCCGGCCGCGTTGATCCGTGCGAGGTCCTCGGCCAGCTCGGGCCGGATGACGCCGTGTGAGGCGAGCAGGGCGCCGGCCCCTGCGTGGTCTCCGTCGCCCTGCAGCACCAGGATGCGGCCGGCCAGTACGCGCACCGCCTCCTGCATGCGCTCCAGATCGACGCGGTAGCGGCCGTCGGCGCCGCGTGCGAACGCGCCGCGCTCCGAGAAGTCGTTGAACTGGATCATGTTGGCACGGCCGTGGGCGCTCGAGGCGCCGAAGCGCACCGAGCGGAACAGGCCGGCGAGGAAGGTGACGTAATGGTCGAGCAGCTCGCCTTCGTGCAACTCGCCGCGCTCGAACAGCTCGGTGATCATGTAGAGACCCAGCACGTCGGCTTTGGCTTCTTCCAGCGCCGAGCCGTGTTCGCGCATCGCCTCGCGTACCGTGCCGCGACCGTCGAGCGTATTCTTGATGCCCAGCCCGTGGGCCACTTCGTGGAACATCACGTTGGAGAAGAACGCGTTGAAAGTGATGTGGCGCTGCAGGTCCTCCGCGATCAGGTCGCGCGCGATCGGCACCAGGATCTGGTCGAATTTTGCCCGCATCGAGTTGCGTATCTGTAGCCGCCGGGTGCCTTTCTCGAGCTGGACCTGCTCATCGTTCGGCAGGTTGATGGCGATGGTCTTGGACCCGGCGTTGGCGTCGCCGGCGTAGTAGATGGCGTCGTAGGCATTCAGGTCGGCGTCGCTGCCGGGCGTCTCGGCCTTGTAGGCGGCGGGGACGGGCAGGCCGCGCTGCAATTCCGGCAGGAACTCCGCAAAGCGCGCCAGCCGCTCTGACCAGGTGAGGTCCTTGACGAGCACGAAGGCCTCGAACGAGGCACGGTACCCGAACATGCGATCCTCGTAGGTCTCGATCGGGCCGATGACGAGCTCGATGCGGTTGTCCTTCATGTCCATCCACGCCATGTCCGAGGGCTGGTACTCGTCAGTGACCAGCGCAGCGGCGCGCAGCTCCAGGTACCGGCGGAGTGCGTCGTTGCCGACCAGCGTCGCGGCGTCCCGCAACAGGCCCGCGGCCTGCTGGAGTTCCTGGCGATGCATGACGGAGTAGGGCACCAGGACGAGCCGCCCGGCGTCGTCGCGCCGCACATAGGAATAGAGGCCCGTCTTGCCAGGCTGGTCCCATGCATCGAACTCCTCCCGGGACATGTCCGGCGGATAGAAGTTTGCGCCCAGCGGCTTGTCGCCATAGCCCGGCACGAACGGCCGGTTGCCGTCCAGCCGGTTCCAGGGCCCGTAATTGATCCTGGCGAAGTCCAGCAGGGCCGGATCCTCGATGCTCGCCAGCAGCGAGTCCCGGTCGCCGTATGCGCCGTACCAGAACAGCCCGTCCATGATCTCGGCCGCACGGATCATCAACTCGAGCGCGCGCCGCTCGTCGTCGCTGAACGAGGTGAGATCGGCGCGCAGCGGCACCGTGGCGTAGCGCGTCAGTTCGACTGGAGGCGTTGCGTCCGCGGTGGCCTCGATGGCCGGGGTCCCGTTCCCCGGGCCGGATTCCGAGCACGCCGCCACACAAAACACCAACGGCATGAAGGCCAACGGGAACTTGAGTCGCATGGGCTGTACTCCGGCGTGAAAGGTACCGATTATAAGTGAGCGGCGGCCGCCCGGACCCCCGCCGTTCATCGTGCACGGCGTGCTGCGCAGCATGCTGCGTCGAGCACACCGCACTCATATGCTAGAATCCGCGGCGCCAGCAGCATGCTAGCGCTGGAGGAGTCGCAAATGCGAATCCGGCGAGCCTTGAAGTGGTTCGGGATCGGCCTGCTCGGAATCGCGGGCCTCGCGGCCTCGGTCGTGCTTGGCATCTACGTTGCCATGGGACGCGACCTTGGCAGGAGCTTTGCAGTGTCGGGCGAAGAGGTGTTCGTCCCCACCGACGCGGCCAGTATCGAGGAAGGACGCCGACTCGCGCAGTTGCGCGGCTGCACGGTGGGCTGCCACGGCCTGGCCTCGGGGGGCGCGGTCATGGTCGAGCTGTTCGACGGCAGCCGGGTCGTGGCCCCCGACCTGGGGCGGATCGCCGCCGGCTACAGCACCGTCGAACTGGAGCGCGCCATCCGCCACGGCGTGAGGCCGGACGGCACCAGCGTCATCCGTATCATGCCGGTCGAAATGTTCTCAGGACTGAGCGACCGCGACCTCGGCCTGATCGTCGCGTACCTCCGCAGCCTGCCGCCGGGCGCGCAGGAATTGCCGGACAGTCGCTACGGCCCCCTCGCGCGCATCATGGGGTTCATGTTCGCGCGTGAATTCGGATCGGTCCTGGCTGCCGAGGTGACCGATCATGTCCACCCGCCACCGCCCGACATGGAGGATCCGGCCGCAGCCGGCCGCTACCTGGCGCAGACCGTCTGCACGGAGTGCCATGGTGACGACCTGCGCGGCGCCCCCGACGGTTCAACTCCAAGCCTGGCCGCGGCCGCAGCCTATTCGCGCGATCAGTTCGAAACGCTCATGCGCACGGGCGAGCCGCTGGGCGATCGGGAGCTCGGCCTGATGGGCGGCGTTGCGAGGTCACGCTTCGTTGGATTTACCGACGAAGAAATCACCATGCTGCACGACTACCTGCGGAATCCGGCGACCTGGGCGGAGTGAGCGGCACCGGTCCGGCTCATGGCTCCCAGCCGTCGAGGCAGCCCGCGGCGCGCAGGCGCGCCTCCAGCGGCTGGAGCGCCGCACGGAAGTGGCGCCACTTGCCTACCGACGAGCGGTAGATCGCCTGCCGGACCTGGCCCGCGCTGGCGGTAGTGGACGGGGCGCTGTTGCGATGGAACTCCAGGCACGCAGGCTCCCAGGGTGGCCCGCAGAATGCCAGCAGCCGGCGTGCTTCGTCCTCCAGCCGGTCCACCACGTCCTCGTAGCGCACCACGTGCAGGTCGTCACCCAGTACTGCGATCCAGTGACGCATGAGCCGCTCGTGTGCAATGAAGTACCCAGCCAGTTCGTCCAGGTCGTAGGAGTACGCGAAGCTGTCCGTGAAAATCTGCTTGAACATGGAGTAGCAGGCGTCCATGGGGTGGCGTCGCACCAGCACCAGTCGCGCCTCGGGTAGCGCTCGATGGATGAGCCCGAGATAGATCGAGTTCTGCGGCAACTTGTCGATAAACCACGGCGTGGTCCCGGCCAGCGGCTGCGCCAGTTCGAGGTAGTCCCGGCCGAGCGCGGCGAAGTCCAGGCCGGTCGAGGCCGGCACCATCGCGGCCCGGCTGTGCCCCTCGAGCCCGGGCAGGCGTTCCATGGCGCGGTTCAGGCAGCGTACGAAATCCGGCAGCTCGCCGGCGCTGTGCACCGCGCTGTGCGCGCCGAGAATCCGCTCCACCAACGTGGTGCCGGTACGCGGCAGTCCGGTGATGAAGACCGGCACGCGCTCGCTTGCCGGGGCGGCGGCGTCGCGCCGCCTGACCTCGGCCGCGTTCCAGGTGGTGCCGATCGCCTCCAGGAAGCGGACTTCGTCGCTCAGGTCGAACTGCAGCGTGCCGCGGTACAGGCGGGCCCCACGTAGCAGGATCGGGAAGCTCTGGTCGTAGCGTCCCAGGTCCTCCAGCTCCTTGGCGAGCGCAAACTGGATCCTGGCGTGCGCGTCCGGGGCTGTCGGCGGGCTGCCCAGCGCGGCCTTCAGCTCTTCGATATGGTTGTCGTCGTGCGTCTGGCGACGCAGTCCGGAGCGAAAGAACAGCGCGTCCGGATAACCGGGCTGGAGCGCGAGGCTTCGTTCGCAGGCAGCGCCGGCGGCGCCCAGGTTGCCGAGCGCAAGCTCGAGGTTTGCCAGTCCCAGGTGGAGTGATGCAGCGCCGGGCTGGAGCGAGATGGCGCACTGCTGGGCACGGCGGGCGGCGTCGAACTGCTGCAGGCTGTGCAGGGCGTGGCCGAGCGCGGCAAAGTACCGCGCGTCGTCCACTTTCACGTCCAGCAACGCTGCGGCGAGCGCGATGGCGTGGCTACGGCGGCCGTCCTGGAGCAGCTGCCAGAGCTGCTGGAGTCGGGCCGCTGCCTGTCGCGAGTCCGGCTTTGCTGGGTCGGTCATCCGGCAAGGTTACCAATTTCCTCGGCCGGCGAATGCCGTGATGCGGTGCACAGCACGCGTTCAAGCAATCCGGCAGGATAGCCGCCATACAGACCAGGGGCCGTGTCCCCGAGGACGGGATTGCCATGAAGCTTGGAGTCGAGAACCTGCACGCGAGTGCGCCGGCCAGGTCGACCCGTGCGGCCCGTCCGCTGCGGCTGGCCGTCGCGGCGCTGGTGGCCGGCGCGCTGGGCGCCTGTGGCGGCAACGGTGATGAAACCGGCCCGACGATCGTGGACCCGGTGATCCTCGATCCGGTGGCCGATGCACAGGATGAGTCCAATGACCGCATTGAGATCACCAACACCCAGTCGGCGCTCGATATCCGGGTCATCTACCCCGAAACCCCCATCCCGGTGGATGCCGACGGCGCCGGCTACGGCTCCGAGGCGCCGGTGGCGATGGAACGCATCGACTTCGACCAGTTGGCCTCGGTCACGCTGACGCTTGCCTCTGAGATCAGTCCACCGGTGGTCGACAACCAGGTAGTGCAGGCCACGGCGATTGCACAGAGCATCGGCAACAACGCCGTCGTCAGCTACAACATGCGCGGCGAGCCACGCCTCGGGGCGATCGACTGGGTGATGCGCCTCAACAGCGCACGGCCTGCGCTCGGCTCGAGTGCCACTTTCAACGACGCCGACGTCAGCGCTGTTTCTACCGACGGGCGCAATGTCTACATGGCCATGGCCTCCGGCGCGCCGGAGTTTCCGTTTCCGGCGGTCGTGGAGCGCCTGCGCGTCGAGGGCAATCGCCTCACGCTGGCGGGCAATGAGCGCGCGCCGCTGACCAGCTTCGTAGCCACCAGCGTGGTGGCCGTCGGCGATACGGTGTACGCGACGTCCGGCAACACGGGCGGTGTGTTCGCTCTGGCCGAGGATGACCTGGGTCGGCTCGGCGAGTTTCCGCTGCACGATGCCCGCTGGGTCGCGTCCGACCCGGAGGGCGGGCGCATCGCGGTCGTGCAGGGGACCCCCGGCCAGGTCTCGGTGTTCGCCGGGGGCGAATTTGCCGGCGGCGGCATGACGCTGTTGAACACCTTTCCCTTTTCCGGCGCCGACGTCCCGGAGTCCAAGTCCACGGTGGAGGTCGCCGGCAACAAGGCCTTCATCGCCGCCGGCCCGGAAGGGGTCCAGGTGATGTGCCTCGACGACGGCGAGATCGTCGGCCACGTGCCGCGGCCGGACCCGGCGCAGCTCGGCCTGGATTCTTCAGTAGTGGTCAGCAACGCGGTGACCGTGGACGGCGACCTGATGTTCATCTCCAACGGCGAGGCGGGCGTCTATGTCGCGCGCGCCGCCCAGCCCTTCGCGTCATCCGACTGTTCGCCCCAGGACATCACCGTGATCGGCAAGCTGCGCTTCGACGAGCTGCAGTCTGCCAACCACGTGTCCTTTCGCGGCGACTATTTGTTCGTGGCTGCGGGCCTCGGTGGCGTCAAGATCGTGCGGGTGCGCCGCAACTGAGCCCAGCCCGCCCGACACATGGCGGCAGGGCTCAGGCGCGGGTGCGCAGGTCGGCCAGGGTCCGGCGAGCGGCTGCGAAGTCGGCTTCCATGATCTGGCGCGCGAGCTCGACCGACGCAAGGCCGAGCAGCTGACGTATCAGCGCGGCGTGCCGGGCGTAATGCGATACCGCGGCCGGATCCTCGCGCTCGAGCAGGCTGTCGAGCTGGTCCAGCACCGAGAAGGTGATGCCGATGCGCGTGGTGGTGCCGCCGCTGACGCTGACCTGCTCCTCGTCCAGCGGGTCCTTCCCGGGCGCCGCGTCGCCGTCCGACGGTGAATCATTGAGCCACCTGAGGAGCGTCGAGTAGAGCAGGGCGGGCCGCACCGGCTTGGTGATGAAGTCGTTCATACCGGCCTTGCGGCAGGCCAGCCGGTCTTCGGCAAAGGCATTCGCCGTCAGGGCGAGAATCGGCAGGTGCCCGCAAGGCGTTGAGCTGCGGATGATCTCGGTGGCCTCGAGGCCGTCCATCTCGGGCATCTGCATGTCCATCAGGATGAGCCGGTAGTCGCCCTGCATGGCCATCTCGACGGCCTCGCGCCCGTCCACGGCGGTGTCCACTGCCAGCCCTGCAGCCTCCAGGAGATGGACTGCGATCTGCCGGTTCACGTCGTTGTCTTCGGCCAACAGGACCCGGGCTCCCGCGTGGCGCTTTCGCAGTAGCGCCTCCGCACTCTCCGGCAGTTCGGCCGCGTCCCCGGCCGGCGCCGTGCCGCGGCCGCGGCCGAGGGGGACCGTGAACCAGAAGCGGCTGCCGACCCCGGGCGTGCTTTCCACGCCGATCTCGCCCCCCATCATCTGGGTCAGGCGATGGGTGATGGCGAGCCCGAGTCCGGTGCCGCCGTAGCGGCGCGACGTCGAGGCTTCCCCCTGCTCGAAGGCGTTGAACAGTCGCCTGGCGTCCTCCGGCTGGATGCCGATACCCGTGTCCTCCACTTCGAACCTGACGAGCAACTCCGCGCCGGACTCTGCGACCAGCCTGGCACGAAGATCGATGCGGCCGGACTCGGTGAACTTGACCGCGTTGCCGGCGAAGTTGAGCAGGCACTGGCGCAGCCGCGTCGGGTCCCCGTACAGCCACTCGGGGACGTGGTCGTGGTCGGCATGCACTTCGAGCCCCTTGCGCTGGGCAGACTCGCGCACGATCGAAGCGACGTTGTCCAGCACGCTGCCCAGCTCGAAACTGGTCAGCTCCAGCTCCAGCTTGCCGGCCTCGATTTTCGACAGGTCGAGGACGTCGTCGATGATGGTGAGCAGGTGACGCCCGGCGTCGTCGATCCTGTCCAGGCGCTCGCTCTGTGCCGGCGCCACGCCGTCCCTGCGGATCAGGTAGGTCAAGCCGATGATGGCGTTCATCGGCGTGCGGATCTCGTGGCTCATGTTGGCGAGGAAGGTGCTCTTGGCGCGGTTGGCGGCTTCGGCGTTGCGTCGGGCCTCGGCCAGCTCGCGGGTGCGCTGTTCGACCAGCTCCTCGAGATGATCGCGGTAGTGCTGCAGCTTGGCGATGAGCTCGCGATTTTCAGTAATGTCGAATTTCACCGCCACGTAGTGGGTTACCCTGCCGTCCGGCCGGCGCAGCGGCGTGATGATGGCGGACTCGTAGAACAGGCGCCCGTCCTTGGCGCGATTGCAGAACTCGCCCGACCAGCTTTCGCCGCGCAGAAGCGTCTGCCACAAGGTGTCATAGGTCGCAGCCGGCGTCTTGCCCGACTTCAGGATGCGGGGGTTTTTCCCGAGAACTTCCTCGAGGCGGTAACCGGTTGACTGCACGAAGGTGTCGTTGACGTACTCGATGTTGCCGTGACTGTCCGTGATGATGATGCTCTCCGCGCTCTGCTCGACGGCCTGCGAAAGCTTGCGCAGCAAGTCCTCGTCCGCCTTGCGTTCGGTGACGTCCTGCACGACCCCGGCGAGCTTGGTCGCCACCCCCGCCGCGTCGAACTGGTGGGTGCCGGACAGCCAGACCCAGCGCATCTCGCCGTCCGCGCGGCGGATGCGACATTCACACTCCCAGTCCGAGCGTGCCTCCAGGGCGGCAAGCAGGCTCTGCTCGACCATGGCCTGATCCTCGGGAGTCACGAACTGGAGCACGTCCCGGTAGTGCCATATCGCGCGGGGAGCCGGTTCGCCGAAGATGCGGTCATGCTCCGGCGAGCGCTCGACGGTGAGGTCCGCCAGGTCGAGTTCCCAGCCTGCGGCGCGACTGCGGCGCAGTGCGAACTCCAGCCTGCTCTTCGTTTGCTGGAGCTCGTCGAGCACGCTTTCCGCCTGCTCGCGGGCCTGGATCGAGTCTTCCATCAGGTTGAGGGCGGCCAGCCGTGCGCGGCGCTGCTTGTCCATCGCCGCCTGGTGCTCGGTGGCTCTTTGGTGCTCGCTGTCGGCGAGACGCTGCTCGGCTGCCTTGCGATCGCCGATGTCGTGAATGATCAGGTGCAGCAGGTGCTGGTCCGCAACCTCGATGGGGCTGCTGTAGGTCTCGACGTCGAGCATCGAGCCGTCAGCCCGCTTGTGACGTGCTTCATCCACGCTCTGTCGCGTCACCACCAGCGAGCGCCCGCCGGGATTGAGTTTCTCGAAGGACATGCCAGGCAGTTCATCGAGTGTCCAGCCGTAGAACTGGGCCGCCGCAGGGTTGGCGTCGACGATGGTGCCGGACTGCGGATCGACGAGCAGCATGACGGCCCGGTTGTCATGAAACAGGCTGCGATAGCGGACCTCGCTGTCCCGCAAGGCGCGCACGTTGGCCTGGTACTTCAGCCGGCCGGCGAGCAGCATGCCGAGCACGATCGTCGCCAGTGGATAGATGAGCAGCACGGGCAGGCCGAGTTCGGCCAGGACGGTCCTCCCCAGTCCGGCCGGCAGGGTCAGCGGCATCACCACGAGCATCGCGCCGTTCACCACCAGCCCGAAGGCCAGCAGCTCGGGCCAGCGGATGTCGACGGGAGCGCTCCGGCGCCACCAGCGCCAGGCCAGGCCGACGAGTCCGGACACCAGGATGACGACGACCCCGGTGAACGCGCCCACCCCGCCCTGCAGCAGGCGATAGGCCGCGGTCATCGCCATCGCCAGGAGTGTCGGCACCGCACCAAAGAACAGTCCCGAGGCGCCGAGCAACACGGAGCGCAGGTCGAACACCAGGCCGGGCTGCAGCTCGAAGGGAAACATCATGATGGCGACGCCGACCAGGCCGAGCAGCAGCCCGACGACCACGCTCCAGGCGGGGCGGGACCTGCGCGCCCGCCGACTGATCGCTAGCGCAAGGATGTGTGCGACGGAGATCAGCAGCGCCGCGTTCAGTACCAGCGCCCCGGCAGTCGCGAACTCGAGGATCACGATTCTTCCTCGGGAAGCTCGATCACCCGGCGCCCGAAGGGCGGTTTCAGTCCGAGCCGCACGGACAGCTCGTTGACCTGCTGCTTCAGCCGCAGCATGTCCAACTCGCGACCGACCATTGCCTCGTTGAAGCGTTCCAGTTCCTGGTTTCGTTCCTCGAGCTGGCGCCCGTGTTCCTCGAGCAGTATGGACGAATGCTCCAGGTCCGTGACGTCGCGCGAGATTCCGTACACGCCGATCAGTCGACCGGAATCATCGTGGAGCGGGCCCTTTCTCGCCAGGACGGCGCGTTGCCCATGGGCCGTGTGGAGAATTTCTCGCGCCATCACTGCCCGGTTCTCGGCCAGCACGCGACGGTGGGTGGCCGCCAGCATCTCGGCCTGTTCCGGCGGGAACACGGAATAATCGTCCCGGCCGAGGACCTCGTCCTCGGACCTGCCGGTCATCTGGCAGGCGGCCCGGTTGAACAACAGGTAACGTCCGTCGGGGTCCTTGACGAAGATCGCGTCCTCGGCGCTGTCGGCGACGGCCTTGAGAAGCTGGAGCGACTGCAGGCGCTCGCCCTGGACCTTCTGGATAGTACGGGCCTGGCGCAGGTGCTGGCGCTGCCGCCGGTTGACCAGTGTCGCGCCGACCGCCGAGAAACACAGCAAGCTGAGCAAGGCGATCGGCAGCATGCCGCGCAGCGCGGCCCCGGCCACCTCGCTGATGTCCATTTTGGCGACCAGGAACCAGTCCGTGCCCGGGATGGCGCGGCCGGAGCCGAACACCGCCTCGCCACGGTAGTCGACGCCCTCGACCCGCGCACGATCGGCGGGTCCTGCGCCTGCGATCTTCACCGCCAGCTGGTCTGGCGCCTCGCTCATCACGAGCCGCGTGAACGCCGATCCCTCGACATGCCTGAGGTCGTGCAGCGCGACCACGGCGTCGCCTTCGACACGGAACAGCAATACCTCCCCGCTGGTGCTCGGCAAGGGAAAGGATCGCAGCGACTCGGGGAAGTAGTCGGAGGCCCCGGTGTGAAGCAGGACCAGGGGTGTGCTCTCGCTCCCTTCCACCGGCAGGCTGGCCAGGAAATCGAGGTGAATACTGCCATGTTCGTCCTTGAACGGGCCGATGAAGCCGGCGCCCCTGCGGTGCGCCGACATCATGGCCGCGTCCAGCGACTCGGCCGGCAGTTGCAGGGTCGGGTGGGCGTCTCCCGCGAGCGGCCGACCGGCGCCGTCCAGCAAGTTCACGGCGTAAAAGCGCCCGGAGTCCGCGAACTGCTTCAGTCGCAGCAACAGCAGGTCCCGGGCGTGCAGATCCCCCTCGACCTGCCAGCGGGTGTACAGTTCCGCCTGCGGAAAACTTGTGGCATGCAGCCCGGCGCTGCGCAGGCGCTCCTCGAGCCAGTTGGCAACCTGCGTGCTGTGTGATTCCGCCACCGACCAAACGATGGTCCAGTAGTCGGCGCGTTTCTGCTGGTAGACATGGTTGGCCATGACCAGGTTGGCCAGCAGCAGCAGGGTCCCGAGCACGGCCAGGGGCAGCCAGAGGCTGCGCCGTGCGGCCCTGTCGTCGCCGCCGGCGATCGAGACCGGGGCTGGCCGGGTTTCCGAAGGGTGCATGGGCACTCGTCGCCAAGTGGCGGACGTGAATTTGCTGCACCGTAACACCCGGCTTTGGCCGCAGTGTTGAATCACGTCTCATTAGGGTAAATTCGATTCATCTAATGCGTTGCCGACCGCTGTGATTCCATGTCCATTTTCAGGTCGCGGCGGCTCGCGGAACGCGCTAACTTAGCGCCATGGAATCGCACCCGCACACCCATCCGCAGGCCACGCCCCTGCCGCCGCCGGACGAAATGTATCGCGCGCTGGTGGCGCGTGATCCGGGCTACGACGGCATCTTCGTCGTGGGCGTCCGCTCCACCGGAATCTTCTGCCGCCCGGTCTGCCCGGCACGCAAGCCGCGCCGGGAGAACGTCGATTTTTTCGCCGGCGCGCGCGAGGCGCTCGCGCACGGCTTCCGGCCCTGCAAGCGTTGCCGGCCGTTGCAGCCGAGCGGCGCAACGCCGGCCGCGATCGCTGGCCTGCTGGCGGAACTCGATGCCGATCCTGCCCTGCGGCTGCGTGACGGTGACCTGCGCGTGCGGGGGCTGGAGCCGGCCACCGTGCGACGCTGGTTCAAGCAGCACCATGGCATGACCTTCCACGCCTACCAGCGGGCGCGGCGCGTGGGCGCTGCGCTCGGCACGCTGGCGCAAGGGGCAGGCGTCACGGACACCGCCTTCGGCAGCGGCTTCGACTCCACCAGCGGCTTCCAGGAAGCGGTACGGCGCATCACCGGGCGCTCCGCCGCAGCCAGCCGCAATGCGCCACTGGTGCGCCTTGCCAGGGTGTTGACGCCGCTCGGCCCGATGGTCATGGGCAGTACGGATACGGGCGTAGTGCTGCTCGAGTTCACTGACAGGCGCATGCTGGAGACGCAGCTGCAACGCCTCGCGCGCAAGCGCAAGTGCGCTTTCGTGCCCGGCCAGACCCACGCGGGCCGCCAACTGGAGCAGGAGCTGGCTGCTTATTTCGAGGGCCGGCTGACCGCCTTCGAGACGCCGCTGGAGCCGGCCGGCACCGAGTTCCAGCGGGCCGTCTGGCGGGTGCTCAAGGACATTCCCTACGGCCAGACGCGCAGCTACGGCCAGCAAGCGACGTCGCTCGGGCGCCCGAGCGCGGTGCGGGCGGTGGCGCGCGCCAACGGCGACAACCCGATCGCCATCGTGGTGCCCTGTCATCGCGTCATCGGCGCCGACGGCACGCTGACCGGTTACGGCGGCGGCTTGTGGCGCAAGCGCTGGCTGCTGCACCACGAACAGAGCCGGCTGGCCGGCCGCGTACCGGCCCGCTGACACGACGCGCAACGTGCGACATCACCTCGCCGCGGTCGCGCTTGCGCCGGTGCTGCTCGTACAGGGACTGCGGGTACGCCGTGTCACGCCGCGGTTGCCCGAACCGCCGGGTCCGCGCTCGGGTATCGCGGGCAGCGGGTCGCCACTGCGGCTGCTGATCGCGGGCGACTCCGCCGCCGCGGGGGTCGGTGCAGAGACCCAGTCACAGGGCTTGTCCGGTGTGGTGGTCGAAGCACTCCGCCGGGATTATCGCGTGTCGTGGTCCTTGATTGCCCGTACCGGGCTGCGCACCGCCGGGGTCATCGAGCGGCTCGAGGCGGCGGCCGTGGAACCGTTCGACGTCGCGCTGTTGTCGGTGGGCGTCAACGACGTGACCGCATTCACGCCCGTCGGGCAGTGGCTGGCACAGCAGGCGCGACTGGTGGCGCTGCTCAAGTCGCGATTCGGCGTGCGGCACGTGCTGCTCACCTGCCTGCCGCCAATGCATGCTTTTCCCGCGCTGCCTCAGCCGCTGCGCTGGTACCTGGGTGCGCGGGCACGCACGCTCAATGACCACCTGGTGGCCTTTGCGGCTGCCGACCCGGCCTGCGAGGTGGTGGCTCCGGATCTGCCGCCTGATCCGGCCCTCATGGCCGCGGACGGCTTTCATCCAGGCCCCCCGGCGTATCTCGAATGGGGCTGCAGCGCGGCGCGGATCATCCGGCGCCGGGTACCCAGCGGGCCGACTTGGGCTTAAACTCCCGCATTCATCGCGGGAGTCATCGGCATGAATATTGACCTGAGCATCTCCGCAGCCGGCGTCTGGGCCCTGGTGGGCGTGGTGCTGATCCTCGCGGAGTTCGCCATGACCGGCGTGATCCTGGTGTTCTTCGGCGTCGCCGCGCTGCTCGTCGCCCTGTTGCTCTGGACCGGCGTGGACATGTCGCTGAACGTCCAGATCCTGGTGTTCGGCGCGCTGGCCATCGGCCTGCTGCTCGTTGCGCGGGACCGCGTCAGGTCATGGTTCGGCGGCAAGTCGGAGCAGGCCGGCGACGGCATCGAGGTGCTGGTACCCGGCACGCCGGTGACCGCACTCGGCGATTTCGTCGACGGCGTCGGGCTGGTGACGCATCGCGGCGCCCGCTGGAATGCCGAGTGCGACGCCCCGGTGGCGGCCGGCCAGCGGGTCTGGATCACCGGTCGTCGCGGCCTGGTGCTGTCGGTCAGCACCGAGCAAAACGCCCCGGGACGCTAGGCGTCCCGATCCACTTCGAATCGAGCCGGCCGAAGGAGTTCACGTGCAAACCGTAGACCTGATGACGATCATCTCGCTGGTCGTCCTTGCCATCATCGTCGTGGCGCTGTTCAAGACGGCGCAGATCGTGCCGCAAAGATCGGCCTACATCGTCGAGCGCCTCGGTCGTTATGCGCGCACCCTCGATGCCGGCTTCCACATCCTCATTCCTTTCATCGACCGGGTGGCCTACCGCCAGACGCTCAAGGAAGAGGCCATCGACGTGCCGAAGCAGCAGTGCATCACGCGCGACAACATCAGCGTGTCGGTGGACGGCGTGTTGTACCTGCAGGTCGTCGATCCGCACGCCGCCAGCTACGGCATTGCCGACTATCACTACGCCACTGCCAGCCTGGCCCAGACCACGCTGCGTTCGGTCATCGGCCAGATCGAGCTCGACAAGACCTTCGAGGAGCGCGCCAAGATCAACGAAGAGGTGGTCAAGGCGCTCGACGAGGCCGCCAACCCCTGGGGCGTCAAGGTGCTGCGCTACGAGATCGCCGACATCGTAGTGCCGACGACGATCACCGACGCGCTCGAGCAGCAGATGCGTGCCGAGCGCGAACGCCGCGCGGTGGTGGCGCGCTCAGAAGGCCAACGCCAGGAGCAGATCAACGTCTCCGAGGGCGAGAAGATCCAGATCATCAACCTGTCGGAAGCGCAGAAGCAGAAACAGATCAACGAGGCGGAGGGCAAGGCGCGCGAGATCCAGATGCTGGCGGAGGCCACCGGCCAGGGCATCGAGCGCATTGCGACCGCCATCAATCAGCCCGGCGGCAAGGAGGCGGTGAGCTTGCGCATTGCCGAGCAGTACGTGCGCGAGTTCGGCAACCTGGCCAGGACCAACAACACCATGATCCTGCCCGCCGAGCTCAGCAACATCGGCGCCGCAGTGGCCGGGCTGGCGGAGGTGCTGAACAAGGCGAAGCCGGGGTCGGCAGGCGCCGGCTAGCCGCGGTGTGAGCCGGTCGAGCTGGACCCGAGGTCGGCCCGGCACGAACGGACCTTGTCACGGTCGAGTGGGTGACCGATAATTGTGCGGTGCAATGACACGGACAACGGGGTCACCCGTTGTCCGTTTGTCATTCCGGCACAGGACGTTCCATTCGCACCAAGAGAGATTTTCACTATGAACGCAAAGTTGCTGGCCCTGGCCGGCCTGCTGGCCCTTCCGGGCGCTGCCCTCGCCACGGACCTGAATTACAACTACATCGAGGCGGACTACGTGACCATCGACGTCGACGATATCGACGAGGATTTCGACGGCTGGGCGGTCAACGGCTCCTTCCTGATCACCGAGCAGGTCTTCATATTCGGTGGTTACTCCGATATTTCCAGTGACCGTATCGGCGGCTTCAAGCTGAGCACCGAGGGAGTGACCCTCGGCCTGGGCTATCGCCATGAGCTCACCCGGCAGACCGACCTGAACTTCGCCGGCGCCTTCGAACGCGCCAAGGCCAAGGCCGAGCTGGGCGGTTTCGGCTCGGAGTCGGTCAGCGAGAACGGTTATTCGCTGGCGGTGGGCGTGCGGCACCTGGTGTCGCCGCAGCTTGAGCTGGGCGTCGGCGCAGTGTACGTGGATATTGGCGATGGCGACGACACCAACGCCACCGCCAACGCGCTCTGGCACGTCACGGAAGCCGTGGCCCTGGGCGTGAACCTGAGCCTCGGCAGCGACGCGACGGGTTACGGGGTCGGCGTACGGCTCAAGTTCTAAGCAGGCTGCTGCTTTCGCAGCAGGTTCGAACGGAGCGGCGGGGCGTAAATCCCCGCCGCTTTTTCGTTTCCGCCGCCGGCAATCCGAGGCGGGTAAGATGTCTCCCCTGGGATGTGCGCCGGGAGCGGTACGCGTCATGCGATTCATCCATACGGCCGACTGGCACCTCGGACGCCAGTTTCACAACGTGTCGCTGATCGACGACCAGCGGCACGTGCTGCGGCAGCTGCTGGATGCGGCGGTGGGAGCCGAGGTGGACGCCGTCGTGGTGGCGGGCGACGTGTTCGATCGTGCGGTGCCCAGTCCGGAGGCCGTCGAGCTGCTCGACGAGCACCTCGCCGAGCTGGTGCTGGCCCGGGGCATTCCGGTGATCATGATCGCGGGCAACCACGACAGCGGCCGACGCCTCGGCTTCGCCTCCGGCCTGCTTGCGCGCTCCGGGCTGCATGTCTGGGGACGTTACGAGGGCCGGCCGCCCAGGGCGGTTTTGTCCGATCGGCACGGCGTCGTGCATTTCCTCGGGCTCCCCTACGCCGAGCCCGCACAGGTACGCGAGCTGAGCGGCGACCCTGGGCTGCACAGCCATGCCGCCGCCATGCACTGGCTGACCCGGGCGGCGCTCGAGTCCGTGCCGGCGGGCGAGCGCAGCGTCTGCGTGGCGCACTGCTTCGTCGCGGGCGGGGCGGAGAGCGAGTCCGAGCGGCCGCTCAGCGTGGGCGGCGCTGCCGCCGTGCCCGCCGAGTGTTTCGCCGGCTTCAGTTACACCGCGCTTGGCCACCTGCATCGTCCCCAGGCCGTCGGCGAACGGCTCCGCTACTCCGGCTCGCTGCTGAAATATTCCTTCTCAGAGATTCTGCATCGGAAATCCGCCGACCTGGTCGAGCTGGATGCGACCGGCGGGGCAACGGTGACGACCCTCCCGCTGCAGCCGCTGCGCGATCTGCGACTCCTCGAGGGCGAGTTGGCGAGGCTGCTGGAGGGGCCCTCGCCGGGCGAGAACCCGGAGGATTTCCTGCTCGTGCGCCTCAGCGACGAGCACGAGCTGCTCGATCCCATGGCACGGTTGCGCGAAATCTACCCGAATGTGCTGCACATCGAGCGCCCGGCATTGCAGCGGGCGGGCGAGGACGCCTTGCGAGCGCATCGCCGGCAGGGCAGCGACGTCGAGCTGTTCAATGCCTTTTACGCGCAGGCCGCCGGCGTACAGCTCAGCGAGGCGCAGGCCGGCGCTTTCAGGGAAGTCTACGACGCGCTGCTTGCGCAGAGCCGGGAGGCCTCCCGGTGAGGCCGCTCAGGCTCGAGCTGACGGCATTCGGGCCATATGCCGAGCCGCAGGTCATCGACTTCGGCGCGCTCGGTGAGCGCCGCCTGTTCCTGGTGCACGGTCCGACGGGCGCCGGCAAGACGACCCTGCTCGATGCCATCTGCTTCGCCCTGTACGGCGACACGACCGGCGCGGAGCGCGACGGCAGGGGTTTTCGCAGCCAGTTTGCAGGACCGACGCTGGAGACCACGGTCACCCTCGATTTCCAGCTCGGTCCGCACGTCTACCGGGTGACCCGCCAGCCGGAGCAGGAGCGCGCCAAGCGCGTCGGACAGGGCACGACGGTCTCGCCGCCCTCCGCAACGCTGTGGGACCGCACCGACATCGAGGACCCGGCAGAGGAGGGCAGGGTGCTGGCGACGCGCTTCGGCAACGTCACGGCGGCGATCGTCGATCTGCTGGGTTTCCGCAGCGAGCAGTTCCGCCAGGTCATCGTGTTGCCACAGGGGCGGTTCCGGGACGTGTTGCTGGCCGGCTCGAGGGAGCGCGAGGACATCCTGCGCCAGCTGTTCGACACCGGGTTCTACGAGCGTATCGAGGAGGCGCTCAAGGAGCGGAGTCGTGAACTGCGGGTGGCGGCAGAGCAGCTGCGTGCCGAGCGCACGGCGCTGCTGAGGCCGGAAGAGCTCGAAGACGAGGCGGCGCTAGAGGCGTGCCTGCAGGCGCTGGCGGCCGAGAAGCGCGACGTCGACCCGATGTTGAGGTCCTTGCAGCAACGAAGCTCGGCCGCCGCCGAGGCGCTGGAGCGCGCCCGCGGGGAGCGGGCGCGCTTCGAGAAGGCGGAACGGGCGCAGCGCGCGCTTGCCGAGTTGCAGGAGCGCAGCGCGGAGATCGACGCGGACCGGCAGCGCCTGCAGGCGGCCCGTCGCGCAGCGGGCCTCGTGGACCTGGCCGCGCAGCTCGTCACACTACGCCGCTCGGAAGTCGAATCGCGCGGGCTGCTCGAGGACCTGCGTGCGCGCCGGTCCAGCGCGTCGGAGCGGCTGGAGCGCGCGGCGACCGCCGCTCGCGCCGAGCAGGCGCGGTCACACGAGCGCGATGCGCTCGGCCAGCGGGCGGCCGAGCTGGCGCGATTGCTGCCGCTGGCCGAGGAACTGGCAAAGCTCCTGGAACGGGAATCGGCTGAAACGGTCGCGCAGCAGGCTGCGGCTGAGGGCGTGGAGGCCGCCATGGAAGCCGCGGCCGCGGCTCGCGCTGATGCGGCAGTCCTGCGCGGCGCAAGGGAATCCGGCAGCGCGGCGCTGCTGGCCGCCGAGCTGCGGCCTGGCGAGCCCTGCCCGGTGTGCGGTTCGACGGAACATCCGCGGCCGGCGGCCGGCGGTGGCGAGATTCCATCGGGCGAGGCGCTGGCGGCGGCTGACGAGGCGATCGCTGCGGCGGAGGCGACTCTGGACGAGCACCGGCAAGCGAGCCAGCGCGCGGCCGCGGTCCTGTCGGATCTGCGCGCGCGCATCGATACCTTGCGCAGGCAACTGGAGGGCGTGGTCGAACCCACGCCAGCGAGGCTGCGGGAGCTCCCTCGACTGGCGGAGGAGGCCGTGCGGCGGGGCGCCGCCTTGCAGGAGGCGCTCGATCGGGCGATGGCACAGGAGCAGTCGGCCCGCGACGAGTCTGCGCGCCTTGAAGCAGCGCACCAGGCCGCCATGGTGCAGGACGGCGCCGCGCGCAAGGCGCTGCAGGCGGCCGAAAAGGAATGGTCGCTGCGCCTCGACCAGGCGGGCTTCGACAGCGAGGCGGCGTGGCGCAGTGCCGCGCTCGAGGAGGGGGAAATCGAGCGCGTCCAGACCCAAATCGATGAATTCCGGCAACGGCTGGCTGCGGCCGAGGGCATGGCGGCAGACTCCCGGGCGGAGGTGGCGGGGCGCGAGCCGCCCGACCTCGATGCAGCGAAGGTCGTGGCGACCGCGGCTGCGGAAGAGTACGGCGCGGCCGCCACGCGGAGCGGGCAGCTGGCCAGCCGGATCGACGCGCTGGAACGGTTGCGCGCGCGGCTACAGGACATTGCTGCGGAATTTACAGCGACGGAGCAGCGCTTCGGCGTGTTCGGCAGCATCGCGCGGGTCGCTGCGGGCGACAACTTGCACCGTATTTCGCTGCATCGCTTCGTGCTCGCGAGCAGGCTCGACGACGTGCTGGCGGCTGCCAGCCGGCGCCTCCACGCCATGACTCGTGGGCGCTACCTGCTCAGGCGCAACACCGAGACCGCAGACCGGCGCGCCGCCGGTGGCCTGGAGTTACTGGTCGAGGACGCCTACACCGCCAGCAGCCGGCCGGTCGCAACATTGTCCGGCGGGGAGAGCTTCCAGGCGGCGCTGGCACTGGCGCTCGGCTTGTCCGAAGTGGTACAGGCCTACTCGGGCGGCATCAACCTGGACACGATCTTCATCGACGAAGGCTTCGGCAGCCTGGACCCGGAGGCGCTCGACCTGGCGATCGACACCCTGATGGACCTGCAGCAGTCGGGCCGGCTGGTCGGAGTGATTTCGCACGTGCCGGAACTTCGGGAACGTATCGACGTCCGTCTCGAGGTGGTGGCGGGCGCTGCGGGCAGCCGCGCCGCCTTTCATTTACCCTGAGCCGATCGGCGAGACCGCGCGCATGCTCACGACCATCGTTCCACTGACCGCCTTGCTGTCCGGCGCAGGACTGCTGCTGTTGGGCAGCGGCCTGCTCGGTACCCTGCTGGGCGTGCGCGGCACGCTCGAGGGCTATGACGACCGGGCGCTCGGCCTGATCATGTCAGCCTACTTTCTCGGCTTCTTCCTCGGCACCTTCCTCGCGCCGGCGGTGATCCGGCGCATGGGCCACATCCGCGCCTTCTCATTTTTCGGCGCGCTGTTCGCGAGTTCGGTGCTGCTGCACGCCATGTGGGTGGATCCGCTCGGCTGGGGCCTGTTGCGGATCGGCACCGGCATCGCCGTGGTCGGCCTGTACACGGTGATCGAGAGCTGGCTGAACGCCACCGTGGACAGCACCCAGCGGGGCCGCGTGTTCGCGGTCTACATGGGCATCAACCTGGTAGCGCTGGCGCTCGGCCAGCAGCTGCTGCGACTGGCGCCGGCCGAGTCTTTCGCGCTGTTCTCGCTCGCGGCCATCCTGGTCTGCGCGGCCATGCTGCCGGTCACGGCCACCCGCCTGGTGCAGCCCGTCATGCAGCCGGCCACCCGCATCGGTGCGCGGCAGCTGTTCGGCATCGCGCCGGCCGCCGCCGCCGGCGCCATGTTCTCCGGCCTGAGCGTCGGCGCGTTCTGGGGACTGGGTCCGGTGTACGCGGGGCGGCTGGAGCTGGGCATCGAAGGCATTGCGACGTTCATGACGATGACCATCATCGGCGGTGCGGCGCTGCAGTGGCCGGTCGGCCGGCTGTCAGACAGCGGCGACCGTCGCCGCACCCTGGCGCTGGCCTGCATCGGCGCCGCCATCGCGGCCGGCCTTGCCGTGTGGTATTCGGGCGCCTCGGCCTGGCCGTTGTACCTGTTGTTTTTCATGTACGGCGGGCTGTCCTTCGCCGTCTATCCGGTCGCTGTGGCGCACCTTCTCGATCACGTTCCGCCGGAGGAGCTGCTGCCCGCGTGCAGCACCGTCCTGTTGCTGCACGGCGTCGGCGCCGCCTTCGGGCCGGCGATCGCCGGCTTCGCCATGGCGTGGCTCGGGGCGCAGGCCTTTCCCGGCTACCTGATGCTGGTGCACCTGCTCCTGGCCGTCTACGTGTTCCTGCGCCTGGCGGCCCGCCAGCGCGTCGCCCAGGGAGAGAGTCATTTCCACGCCATGCTGAGGACTTCGCCGACCGCCATGGAGATGCTGCCGGAGGTCGAAGCCGCGCAGGACGAAGCCTCCTGAATGGCTAGAATGCCGCGCGCCAGGCGAGGTGCAGGACCAGGTCGGGCGTCGTGTCGGTGAACAGGTTTTCCACCAGCACCAGGTCGAGCCGGCCGGCCTGCGCCAGCATGATGCTGCCACCGAAGCTCAGTTGCACGCCGGCCGAGCCGAGCGGCTCCAGTTCGGTGTCATAGAAGGACGAATGGCCGTCGATCTGCAGGCGCAAATCGAGGCGGCGCCACACGGGACGCGAGACACCGATGCTGCCTACCGCCACGAGGTCGCGGCGCAAGCCGCCGAGCACGTCGCCGTCGCCGAGCCAGAGTCCGCCGATCATCCATGCCAGCGTCGTGTTCCACGCCGACAGCGTCGCTGCGTCGGTGACCAGCAACTGGAGCGAGACATCGGTACTGCCGCTGCCATGCAGGTCGTCGCTGCTGCCGGTCGGCAGCTTCAGGCCGCCGCGTAATCCCAGCCGCCGCCTCGGATCCGCGGTGGCGAGGCTGCGGTCGAGCGTCAGGCGGACATCACCCAGGCCGCGGCTCCGCTCGGTCAGCTCGAATGCCTGGCCGGCCCCGTTCGTATAGGAGTACTCGAGCGCGTCGTCCCGGAATTCATCCCGACGACGGTTGCTGAGGCCGAAGAGGTCGTGCCAGTCGCGCACGAAGCCGTCGAGCAAGCCGCCGCTGTGGGCGACGAATGGAATGCTGAGCCCGGCGACGACGCGCTCGGAGAGCTGGCGGCGCAACAACAGGCTCGTGCGATAGGTTTCGCCGTCGAGCGCCAGGCGCTCGCCGGACGGCAGTTCGTCGCGGATGGCGCCATTGGCGACGTCGAGCTCGATACCCCAGGTCCAGCGGTCCGTCCCGGGTGCGATGTGCATGGCCGGCGAGGGCAGGCTGTAAATCTGGATGAAGGGGTTCTGGTCGGTGGTGGCGAACAGGCCGTGCAGCTCGGGCGACGCCTCCGCCTGGAGCGGGGCCAGCGCCGCGGCCATGTACAATGCGGCCCTGGCCAGGACCGGCGCCGGGAGTCGGCGGCGGGCGTCGACAGAAGAATTCAAGGAGTTCACGAGGCTTCGGCATCCAGCTTGGCATGGCGCCTGCGGCGCCGTTCGCCGAAGTCTTTTATCTGATCGGGGGGCGGGTTGCCAGTTTTCGCGACAAATGAAACGCGTGGTCCAGGCGCGGCGGTACTGTTGCTGTGCGGCGTCCTGTCGGGCTGGGCCGGCGTGGCCGGCGCCGAGCAGCACGCTCCGCCACACGCCGGGGCATCCTGGGCCTGGAGCAATGCGACGGGCGTCCAGGGACCTGTCGATCCGGGCGAAGATTCATGGCCGCCACGCGACAGGAATCCCGCCGGGCTGCGCCGTGACACCGCCTACCTGCTGTCCTACCAGGTGGTGACCATCGGCATTCTCTACGCCCTGCCCGAGAGCGTCAGCAACTGGAGCGACGAACAGAAAGAAAGCTACAGCCTCGCCGACTGGTGGGAGAACGTCACGAATCCGCAATGGGATACCGACGACTACTACCTGAACTACATCCTCCATCCCTACTGGGGGGCCGGTTACTTCGTACGGGCGCGCGAGAATGGCTACGATGAGCGGGCCTCGTTCTGGTACTCGGCGGCGATGTCGACCGCCTTCGAGTTCGGTGCCGAGGCGCTGTTCGAGCAGCCTTCCATCCAGGACCTCATTGTCACCCCGGTCGCCGGCGCCATCCTCGGCGAGTATTTCATGCACCTCCGTGCCGGCATCCTGGAGCGCCGTGATCCGGGCGAACCGCTGCCGCTGGAAGACCGCCTCCTGCTGGTGCTCACCGACCCGATCGGGGCCATCAACCGCCAGGTCCAGTCCTGGCTCGGGCTGTCGGACGCGGCCGCGATCCAGCCTTACTACGCCCCGCAACGGGTGGGCGCCGTGCGGCCCTATGCTGTGCCCGACACCCCGGTCGACTGGGTGTTTGGGCTGCGCGTTGATTACCGCTGGTAAGACGCACATAAGCAATTGATCTGGCTGGGCTGTCCAGCGCCTCTGGCATCTCGTGCCGCATTGCGACAATAATCGTGGCAGTCACAGCCGGCCAATCTTCGGAGCGCACATGAGCAAGCACAGGTTCGAGACCCTGCAGGTCCATGCGGGGCAGGCGCCGGCCGCGGGCACGTACTCGCGCGCGGTGCCGATCCACCAGACGACGTCTTACACCTTCACCGACGCCGACCATGGTGCGCGGCTGTTCGCCCTGCAGGAATTCGGCAACATCTACACGCGCATCATGAACCCGACGACGGACGTGTTCGAGCAGC
>DAOMOU010000002.1:0-30159 GCA_035444525.1 Gammaproteobacteria bacterium
GTCGATGCTCAGGCGCAGGTCGCGGCCGGGCCGCGGCTCGCGGATGCTCTCGACGTCCTCGATGGCGTTGCCGAGGCGGTCGCGGCGGATCCGCTTGGCGCCGTGCTCGCCGGCCAGCCAGTGGTCGTACGCCAGCTCGAGACCCTCCTGGCCGACGTCGTCGATGTTGGTGAAGCCGAGCACGTGCCCGACGACTTCGCCGGCCGGGTAGAAGCGCCGGTACTCGCGCTGCAGGTGCACGCCGGGGATGCCGAGCTGTGCGACCGCCTGCGCCTCGGCCGGCGGCAGGTGCCGGCGGACGTACAGGAATTCGCGCTCGGGTTGCGAGCTGACGGCGCGCATCAGCCACTCCGGATCGCGGCCGACGGCCTTGGCGAGGCGCGGGACGTCGGCGGGCGCGTTGCGCAGCTCGCGCGGATTGACCCATACGCTGTCCACCGGGCTGCTGACCGCCAGCGGCTCGCCGCGCCGGTCGACGATCGAGCCGCGATGCGCCGCGATTTCCACCACGCGCATCTGCCGCGCGTCCCCCTGGCGCGCGAAGAAGGCCTGGTCGACGAACTGCAGGTTGACCGCGCGCGCACCGAGCATCACGCCGAGGCCGACGAAGGCGGCCGCCGCGAGCAGCATTCGGCGCCGGAAGCGCCGCTGGAAATCGGCACGGTCGCGCTGCCGCTTCATGGCTTCACGACCTCGATCCGGGCGGGGTCCGGCACGCTCATGGACAGCTTGTCACGCGCCAGCTGCTCGACGCGGGCATGGGCCGCCCAGGTGCTGCGCTCGATCTGCAGCTGGCGCCACTCGACGTTCAACTCGTCACGATCGCGGTTCAGTCCCTGCAGCTCGATGAACAGCTGGCGCGCCTGGTGGCGGGCGTCGATCGCCGCGACCGCGGAGCCGACCACCGCCGCGGCCAGCGCCATGACCAGCAATAGCATGCGCACGGCACTCATGCGGCCAGCCGCTCGGCCACGCGCAGCACGGCGCTGCGCGCGCGCGGGTTGGCAGCGATTTCGGCGTCGCCGGCGCGCACGGCCCTGCCGACCGGCCGCAGCAGCGGGCGCGCATGCGCCGGAATTTCGGGCAGGCCGCGCCAAGGCTCCGCAACCTGCGAATGATCCCGAATGAAGCGCTTCACGCGCCGGTCCTCGAGCGAGTGGAAGCTGATCACGCATAGCCGGCCGCCAGGCGCCAGCAGCCCGAGCGACTGCTCGAGCGCCGCGTCCAGCGCGCCCAACTCGTCGTTGATGAAAATGCGGATCGCCTGGAAGCTGCGTGTGGCCGGATGCTTGCCTGGCTCGCGGCCGGGGACTGCCGCCGCGATCAGCTCCGCCAACCGCCCCGTGGTGGTGATCGGCGCCTCGTCACGTGCCTTCACCAGTGCGCGCGCAATGCGCCTGGAATGACGCTCCTCGCCATACTCGAACAGCACCCAGGCGAGCTCGCGCTCGGGCACGTCGGCCAGCCACTCCGCGGCGCTCATGCCGCACTCGGGATCCATGCGCATGTCCAGCGGGCCGTCGCGCAGAAAGCTGAAGCCGCGCGCCGGATCGTCGAGCTGCGGGGACGACACGCCCAGGTCGAGCAGCACGCCGTCGAAGCCGGCAGCAAAGCCGGCCTCACCGGCGATTCGCCCCAGCTCGGCGAAATTCCCCCTGGCAATCGACACTCTATCGTCCCCGGCAAACCGCCGCTGTCCCGCCCGGATGGCTTCCGGGTCGCGATCAACGACCAGCAATCTCCCCGCCTCACCAAGCCGCTCGAGGATCGCCGCCGCATGCCCGCCGCGCCCCAGCGTGGCATCGAGGTAGCGTCCTGCTGCGTGCACGGCGAGGGCCTCCAGCGCCTCCCCGAGGAGCACCGGCGCATGTGCAGTTGCGCCCGACTCCACTAGAAACTGAACGTTTCGAGTTCAGCCGCGAGTCCGCCCTCGTCGGCGGACTCCTCGGTCAACCATTGGTCGCGGCGCTCGTTCCAGCGCTGCTCGTCCCAGATCTCGAACTTGTTGCCCTGGCCGATGAACATCACCTGCCGGTCGATGGCGGCGAATTCGCGCAGCTCCTTCGGCAGCAGGATCCGCCCCTGCCCGTCCAGCTCGACCTCGGTGGCGTGGCCGACCATCAGTCGCTGCAGGCGGCGCGCCTGGCGATTCAGCGTGGGCAGTCGGGAGATACGACGCTCGATGTCCTCCCATTCGGGGAGCGGGTACACCAGCAGGCAGTAGTCGCGGTCGACGGTGATGATCAGCTGGTTGCTGCAGCGCTCTTCGATGCGCGCGCGATAGCGCGTCGGGACCGCGAGGCGACCCTTGGCATCCAGCGAAATTCGATTGGCGCCGCGAAACATATTGGTGGCCCGAGGGAGCAAGCTCCCATTTATTCCCACTTCTCCCCACTTGGCGCCACTATATGAACCGGCATGCCCCCCGTCAACCGCCTCGGGGAAGAAATTTCTTTTGGCTACCGATACTTAGGCGCGTTTCGAAAAGTGGTTTCGGGCCCCATCGTCTGGCGAAAAATCAGTCAGTTAAGAGCACTTCCTATTAAAGTGCCTTAGGAAAGCGCAAAGGAGAAGAGGGAGCCGGCCTGTAAGCCGGGTTCTGTCGAGGACAGTCATTCCTCTGGGACGCACGTCACCGTGCGCCTCAAGCAACCTACCCGGAAGCCCGCGCGGGCCGCGCGTCGCGGGCGAACCCGCATGCTTCCCTATTTGGTCTTGCTCCGAGTGGGGTTTACCGTGCCGCGAACCGTTACCGGCCGCGCGGTGCGCTCTTACCGCACCTTTTCACCCTTGCCGGCGCCCGGAGGCGCTTGGGCGGTATGTTTTCTGTGGCACTTTCCGTCGGCTCACGCCGCCCAGGCGTTACCTGGCACCCTGCCCTGCGGAGCCCGGACTTTCCTCCCCGGCCGAGGCCGGAGCGACTGCCCGGCCGACTCCCGGCTGCCATTGTACGCCTGTCCATTCGACCGCGGGGGCGTGCCGCCATCGTTGCTGTCGTAGCGGGTGCGGGGTGTCATAGGCCGGCCGAGCGAGTTTTTCCTTGTCCGAGCGCAGGCCGGCCTATGGCGCCGCGCGCCCGCGGGCAACCGGTGTCAGGCCCGGGCTTCGCCGCGGTAGAGCCATGCGCGTCAATCGGGCGGCGCGAGCTTCAGGGCAAGCTCGTAGGCCTCGCGGCGCGGCACGCCGCTGAGCTTGGCCGCGATCTTCACAGCGCGACTCGGCGGCAGCTCCTCGAGGAGTGCCGGCAGCAGCCGCGCCAGCAGCGCTGCGTCGCCCTCCTCGTCCGTGGCCGGCTGATGTCCGGCGATGATCACCACGATCTCGCCGCGCGCTGCGTCGGGCTCGGTCGGCAGGCGCTCGGCCAGCTCGCCCAGGCTGCCGCGATAGACCGTCTCGTGGAGCTTGGTGAGCTCGCGCGCAACGACCGCGGCGCGCTCGCCGCCGAGTATTTCGGCCGCGTCGGTCAGCAGGTCGGTGATGCGATTCCCGGCCTCGAACAACACCAGCGTGCGCGACTCCGCGGCCAGCTGCTCGAGGCGCGCGCGGCGCGCGGTTGCGCGTGCCGGCAGGAAGCCCTCGAAGGCGAAACGATCGGTCGGCAGGCCGGCGACCGACAAGGCGGCGAGGATGGCCGAGGGGCCGGGCACCGGGCTTATGGTGATCCCCGCGGCCGCGGCGGCGCGCACCAGGCGAAAGCCGGGATCGCTGAGCAGGGGCGTGCCGGCGTCCGAGATGAGGGCCATGTTCTCGCCGGCCGCTAGCCGCTCCACCAGTCCCGGCACGGCGCGTTCCTCGTTGTGCTCGTGCAGGGAGGACGTGCGCGCCGCGATGCCGAAGGCCGCCAGCAGTCGGCCGCTGTGGCGCGTATCCTCGCAGAGCACGAGGTCGGCCGCGGCGAGGATGCGCTGCGCTCGCGGCGCGAGGTCCTCGAGATTGCCGATGGGCGTCGCGACGACCCACAGCGTACCTGGTGTTTTTGCCACTATAATCGCCCTTCCGCTGACCACGCCCGGACCGGAAACTCCCTCGCATGCTGCAACTTCCGCATCGCACAGCGCAAACCCTGTCGGCCGTCGCCCTGTCGGTGCTGCTGGCGGGGTGCACGCCCGGGTTGCTCGACCGCAGCGCGGCCGAGTACGAGGTCCAGGCTGCCAGCGCTCGGCAGCACCAGTCGGCCGGCGACTGGGCGACGGCCGCCGAGGCCTGGCTGCGGGCCGCCGAGGCGGCGCGCGGCGAGGCGCGCGACATGCCGCTGGTGGCGGCGGCCGAGGCCTGGCTGCGGGCGGGCGAGCCGGAGCGCGCACGCGACGCGCTGGGCGGGCTGTCTGCCAACCCGGGCGCCGAGCTGGCGGCACGCCGCACGCTCATCGAGGCGCGCCTGTTGCTGCGGTCGGACCGCGCCGGGCAGGCGTTGGCGCGACTGGCCGGAGTCCCCATGGGGGCCGGCGATCCCATGGCGGCCGAACTGCTCGCAGTGCGTGCCGCCGCGGCCTTCGCCGCCCGGCAGCCGGCCATGGGCGTCGCCGCCCTGGCGCAACGGGAAGCGCTGCTCACTGATCCCGAGCGTCGCAGCGCCAATCAGCGGCGCATCTGGAGCCGAATGCAGGAGGCCGCGGCCGCGGGCCTGCCGCTCCAGGCGCCCGCGGGGGCGGACCCGGTCGTCGCCGCCTGGCTCGAACTCGGGCGCGAGGCCGCGGCGACCCGCGGCAATCCGTTCCGGCTGCGCGCCGCCCTTGCCGCCTGGCGTGAGCGATACCCGGAACATCCGGCGGCCCGCGACCTGCTCAGCACGCTCCTCGACGAGTACCGCGCCATGACCGAGTACCCCCAGCGCGTGGCCTTGCTGCTGCCGCTCGGCGGACGGCACGGTGGCGCCGGCGGCGTGGTACGGGACGGCTTCATTGCGGCCTACCTCGCGCAGGGCGACGAGGGCGAGCGCCCTGCGCTGCGCATCTACGACACCACCGCCCTGGGTGCGACGGCGGCCTATGACCTCGCCGCGCGCGACGGGGCCGATTTCATCGTCGGGCCGTTGCTCAAGGAGGACCTGGCCGAGCTGGCCGGCGCGGAGCTGCCGGCCGTGCCGGGGCTGGTGCTGAACTGGCCCGACGAAGGCCTTGCCCTGCCTTCATACCTGTTCCAGTTCGCGCTGGCGCCCGAAGAGGAAGCCGCCGCCGCGGCCCGGCGCGCGATCCAGGACGGTCATCGGCGCGCCGTGGCGCTGGTGCACGACACCGAGCAGGGGCGCCGCATGGCGCAGAGCTTCATCTCGGCCTTCCAGGCAGAAGGCGGCGAAGTGCTCGGCTGGCAGGTGTTCGAGACCCGTGCCGCGGACTTCTCGGTGGAAATCACCGGGCTGCTGCTGCTGAACGAGAGCCGGGCCCGCTACCAGCGCCTGCAGGGCGTGCTCGGCCGGAACCTCGAATACGTACCGCGCCGCCGCCAGGACGTGGATTTCATTTTTCTGGCGGCCCGGCCCGCCGAGGCGCTGTTGATTCGTCCCCAGCTGCGCTTCCATTACGCCGGCAACCTGCCGATCTATGCCACGTCGTCGATCTACGATCCGGCGCGGCGCGACAACGCCGAGCTCGACGGTGTGCTGATCGCCGACATGCCGTGGCGCGTCGGCGCAGGTGACGGCGAGTTCATGGCGCGCTTCGGCAGCTTCGGCCCCAACGCCCTCGAGCGCAACGGCCGCCTGTATGCCTTCGGCGCGGACGCCTACCGGCTCGTGCCGCTGCTCCACAATCGCAGCGAAACGCTCGGCACCGGCGTGGCGGGGGCCACCGGCCTGCTGCGCGTCGGCGCAGACGGCCGCGTGCATCGCGAACTCGACTGGGGGCGTTTCGAGGGCGGACAGGTGCGGCATGCGCCGCTGGCGGCGCCCGTGGTGGAAGAGTCCGCACCGCCGGAATCATGAACGGCGACCGCGGCCGTGCCGCGGAGGATGCGGCACTCCGCTTCCTCGAATCCCGGGGCTTTGCGCTGCTGTGCCGTAACTACCGCTGCCGGCTCGGCGAAATCGACCTGGTGATGCGCGACGGCGCCTCGCTGGTGTTCGTCGAAGTGAGGGCGCGCGACAGCGAGGCCTTCGGCGGGGCCGCCGCCAGCGTGGGGCGCGCCAAGCAGCGGCGTCTGGCCGCGGCGGCGCGACACTTTCTCATGACGCATCCGGGGGAGGCCCGCCGACCGGCGCGCTTCGACGTGGTGGCAATCTCCGGGCACGACGGCGAGAATCCACCCCGTTGGATCCGCGCCGCCTTCGACTGCGGCTCCTGAGTCAACGGACGGCCCATGGAACGACACCAGAGCATCGTGGAGGCGCTGCGCGCCGCGCTTGGCAGCGATGCCGTGCTCAGCGACCCCGCCGATCGCTGGACCTACGGCTATGACAACAGCCGGGGACAAGCCATGCCGCTGGCGGTCGCCCTGCCGAGCGACACTGCGGGCGTGCGGCGCGTCGTGCAGACATGTCGCCGCTTCCGCGTCCCCCTGACGGTGCGCGGACGCGGCACCGGGACGACCGGCGCCGCGGTCCCGGAAGAAGACGGGGTCGTGCTCTCGATGGAGCGCATGGCGAAAGTAATCAGCGTGGATGCGGCCAACCGCGTCGCCGTGGTGCAGCCGGGCGTCACCAATGGCGCGTTGCAGGCGGCGGCCGGCGCCGCCGGCTTCTTCTGGCCCCCCGACCCGGGCTCGGCGGCGTACTGCACGGTGGGCGGAAATCTCGCCTGCAACGCCGCGGGGCCGCGCGCGCTGAAGTACGGCACGCCGCGCGACAACACCTTGGGGCTCGAAGCGGTCACCGGCGAGGGCCGCGTCATTCGCGCCGGCTGCTACACCACCAAGGGCGTGGTCGGCTACGACCTGACCCGGCTGCTGATCGGCTCCGAGGGGACGCTGGCCATCATCACCGAGGCGACGCTCAAGCTGACGCCCTCGCCGACGGCCGTGGCCACCGTGCGCGCGGCTTACACCGACATGCGTGCCGCGGCCGCGGCCGTGAGCCGCATCATGGCGCAAGCGGTGGTGCCGCGCGCGCTGGAGTTCCTCGACGGTGCGGCGCTCGCGCTGCTGCGGGCGCGCGATGCGGGCGACGTCCCGGTCGGCGCGGGGGCGCTGCTGATGATCGAGGCGGACGGACTTCCGGAACAGCTGCCGGCCGCCGTCGATGCGCTGCACCGCGCCGCAGCGGGCGACGGCCTGCTCGAGTGGCGCGCGGCGGCGAATCCCGACGAGGCGACCGCGCTGTGGGCGGCGCGCAAGGCCCTGTCGCCCGCCTTGCGCAGCCTGGCGCCGCACAAGATCAACGAAGACGTGGTGGTGCCCGTGTCGCGCATCCCCGAGCTCACCGACGGGCTCGCTTCGCTGGCCGAAAAACACCGCGTGCGCATCGTCAGCTTCGGACACGCCGGCAACGGCAACCTGCACGTCAACGTGCTCGGCGAGGACGCGGACCTGGAGCGCATGCACGCCTGCGTTGACGAGGTGTTCCGCCTGGTGCTGGCCCTGCAGGGCACGCTGTCCGGCGAGCACGGCATCGGGCGCAGCAAGCGCGCTTTCGTCGGCCTCGAGATCGACGCGCCGACGCTGGACCTGATGTGGCGCCTCAAGGACGTGTTCGATCCAGACGGCATTCTCAACCCCGGCAAGGCGCTGCCGGATCGGCCGACGGGCGGCTAGTTGCGGTCGACCGCGGGGGCGCGCTGCCATGGGCGCGCTGCGGTTGCCGGTTGTCCGCGGCACCGCGCCGCCACAGGCGCGCTTCGCTCGGCGAACTCCAAGCTCGCTCAGCGCGCCTGTGACGTCCCGGTGCCGCTGCCGCGCAGACGGGGGGGTCGCCTTGCCTTCGCGGCACCGCTGACGATTGCCACGCTGTCGATCGGCGTTGCCGGCGCGGACTGACCCAGCGTGGTCGCTGGCGATCAGGCCATCACGCCGACTCTGCGGCCGGCCGCGGCCGCAGGCAGCGCGGCCAGGCCGGGCAACCGTCGCCGCCTGCCTTGTGATCCCGGCAGCGGGTGTGGGGTGTCATAGGCCGGCCGAGCGAGTTTTTCCTTGTCCGAGCGCAGGCCGGCCTATGGCGCCGCGCGCCCGCGGTCGACTGAAACCGAAGGCACCCGCGGTCGACTGGCACCGAAGGCCCGCGCGCCCGCGCACAACTGGAAACCGGGGTCTGACCCCTATTTGACGACGCTGAGCTTCGGCGGGCCCTTCTGCGGTCCCGGCGAATCGCCGTCGCCGCCGTCGTTGCCGGGCGGCGGCTCACCCTCCGAGTCGGTGAAGATCATGCCCTCGCCGGACTCGCGGGCGTAGATGCCCAGCACGGCGCGCAGCGGCACCCGCACCGGAAACGGTACGCCGCCGAAGCGCGCGCTGAACTCGACCGCCTCGTTGCCGAGGCTGAGACCCTGGGTGGCGTTACCGCCGATGTTGAGCACCACCTTGCCCTCGGTGACGTACTGCGACGGCACCTGCACGCCCTCCTGGGCGGCGTCGACCACGATGTGCGGGGTCTCGCCGTTGTCCGTGATCCACTCGACCATGGCGCGCAGCAGGTAGGGCCGGCGCGGCCGGCGTGCCTGGTCGCGACCGGTCAGGGACGCATCTCCTGTTCGAGCTCCGTCAGGCTCGTGCGGAAGGAGGGGCGGCTGAACAGGGTCTCGGCATACTTGATGATGTTGCGGCCGTGGCTGGGCGGCAGGTCCACTTCCCAGCGCGGCAGGCGCCACAGGATCGGCGCGATGCTGCAGTCGACCAGCGAAAACTCGTCGCTCATGAAATAAGGCTTGACGCCGAACAGCTCGGCGCTGGAGAGCAGGCTTTCGCGCAGGTTCTTGCGCGCACGGTTCGCGGTGCGCTTGTCGCCGCGCTCGAGGTCATCCACCAGCGAGTACCAGTCGCGCTCGATGTGATACAGCGCGAGCCGGAAGCGGGCACGACTGACCGGGTCGACCGGCATCAGCGGCGGATGGGGAAAACGTTCGTCCAGGTACTCTGCAATGACCCGCGAGTCGTACAGCACGAGGTCCCGGTCGACCAGCGTCGGCACACTGTTGTACGGGTTCAGCGCAAGCAGGTCTTCGGGCAGGCTGGCGGTTTCCACGTCCACGACGTCGAGGCTGATGCCTTTCTCGGCCAGCACGATGCGCACGCGGTGGCTGTGCGGGCAGGTCGGATTCGAAAACAGAGTCATGTGGCCTCGCCTGCGGTCAACGCCGCGCCCCGGAAGATCACTTCACGTCCTTCCAGAGTTCCTTGTAGTACAGGTAGGAGAACGCGAACAGCACGAGCAGGAACAGGAGCACGAGTGTGCCGAGGCGCTTGCGCTCGACCTGCATCGGCTCCGCCGCCCAGGACAGGAAGGCGGTGATGTCGCGCGCGGCCTGGTCGAACTCCTCCGGCGTCATGGACCCGGGCCGGACCAGCTCGAAGCGATCGAACACGTCCCGGGTGACCCCGTCGGCGCCGGTCTCCTGCCGGTAAACAGCCTCCTGGACTCCCTGCAGCTCCCACAGCACGTGCGGCATGGCCGTACCCGCCAGCACCTTGTTGTTGGCGCCGGTCGCGCGCGAACCGGGATCGGCGTAGAAGGACTTCAGGAAGGTGAACACGTAGTCGGTGCCGCGCGCGCGCGCGATCAGCGACAGGTCCGGCGGCGCCAGCCCGAACCAGCCGGCGGCGTCCTCCGCCGGCATTGCGATCCGGATCTGCTCGTGCGGGCTGGTGCCGGTGAAGCGCAGGTTCTCCGCCACCTGCTCGTCGCTCAGGCCGAGGCCATCGGCGAGCGTGTTATAGCGGACGTACTGCAGCGAATGGCAGCCGGCGCAGTAGTTCATGTACAGCTGGGCGCCACGCTGCAGGGACGCCTGGTTGCTCACGTCGGCGCCGGACGACTGGAGCGCAACGCCCGGAGCGGCAGCGAAGACCAGGCCCGGCAGCGTGAGCAGCAGGGCGAGCAACGGCTTCTGGAAGCGCCTATCCATGGTAGGTGATCCTGTCCGGAGGCGTCTTCGTCCTGTCGATCTTCGAGTAGATCGGCATCAGCAGGAAGAACGCGAAGTAAAGAACCGTGAACACGCGGGCCAGCGTCGTGTAGACGCCGGTGGCCGGTTGCAGGCCCAGCCAGCCGAGCATCACGAAGCTGATGGTGAACACCGTGAGGGCGATCTTGAACAGCGGGCCCTTGTAGCGGATCGAGCGCACCGGGCTGCGATCGAGCCAGGGCAGCAGGAACAGCACGAACATGGCCGCACCCATCATCACGACGCCGCCGAGCTTGTCCGGAATCGCCCGCAGGATCGCGTAGAAGGGCGTGAAGTACCACACCGGCGCGATGTGGTCCGGCGTCTTCAGCGGGTCCGCCGGCTCGAAGTTGGCGTGCTCGAGAAAATAGCCGCCCATTTCCGGCGCAAAGAACACGATCGCGGCGAACACCATCGAGAACACGACCCAGGCGGGCACGTCCTTGGTGGTGTGGTAGGGATGGAACGGCACCCCGTCGAGCGGCTTGCCGTCGGGCCCCTTGTACTTCTTGATTTCCACGCCGTCGGGGTTGTTGGAGCCGACCTCGTGCAGCGCCAGGATGTGCGCCACGACCAGCCCGAGCAGCACCAGCGGCAACGCGATCACGTGCAGCGCGAAGAAGCGGTTCAGGGTCACGTCGGAGATGAAGTAGTCGCCGCGGATCCATTCCACCAGCGGCTCGCCGATCACCGGCAGCGCGCCGAACAGCGACACGATCACCTGCGCGCCCCAGTAGGACATCTGGCCCCACGGCAACAGGTAGCCGAAGAAGGCCTCGGCCGACATCGCGAGGTAGATCAGCATGCCGAAGATCCAGATGAGCTCGCGCGGCTTCTGGTAGGACCCGTACAGCAGCGCGCGGAACATGTGGACGTAGACCACCACGAAGAACAGCGAGGCGCCGGTCGAGTGCATGTAGCGGATGAGCCAGCCCCATTCGACGTCGCGCATGATGTATTCGACCGAGCCGAAGGCCTCCGCCGCCGAGGGCTTGTAGCTCATCGTCAGGAAGATGCCCGTGACGATCTGGATGATCAGCGCCAGCAGCGCCAGCGAGCCGAACACGTAGTACCAGTTGAAATTCTTCGGCGCGTAGTAACCGGTGACGTGCTCGTCCATCATCTGGTCCCAGGGGAACCGCTTCCGGAACCAGTCGTAGAGCCCGCCGCCTTGCTGGCCGACCGCCGCCTTCTTGTCCGTCGCGCTACTCATCAGGCGGCCCCCGTGTCCACGCCGACCAGGATGGTCGACTCGTCAAGGTACTTGTGCGGCGGCACCACCAGGTTCAACGGCGCCGGGACACCACGCCAGACGCGGCCCGCGAGATCGAACTTCGAACCGTGACAGGCGCAGAAAAAGCCGCCGGGCCAGTCGGCGCCCAGGTCAGCCGCGCCGACTTCGAAGCGCGGCATGGGGGAACACCCGAGATGGGTGCAGCTGCCGATCACCACCAGCACCTCGGGCTTGATGGAGCGATGGCGGTTGCTGGCGTATCCGGGCTGCTGGGGCTCGCTGGATTCGGGGTCGCGGACCATGCCGTCGGCCGTGGCGAGCCGCTCGACCATTTCCGGCGAGCGCTTCAGCACCCAGATCGGCTTGCCGCGCCACTCGACGCGGAGCATGGCGCCTTCGTCGAGCTTGCTGATGTCGACTTCCACCGGCGCGCCGAGCGCCTGGGCTCGCGCGCTGGGCTTCCAGGAAGCCAGGAACGGCACAGCGACGAACGCCACGCCAACGGCCGAGGTAACCCCCGTGGCCGCGCCCAGAAAGCGGCGCCGGCCAAGATCCACACCATCACTCATCCCGAGCTTACTCCTGGAAAAAATCCTGGGGCAAAAGGCCGGCGAACGGTGCCGCAAGTAGCGACTTTCGCGGCCGATTTGGGCAACTTTCGGATTATACACATCGCGCTTTCTGGCTGCCTACCGCGCCAATGACGTGAACCACGCACCCGCCGGCCGTCGCACTGCCTATAATGTCGGGCCGCGCGCCCCCGCGCCCGCCCGTCGCCCGGAACCGGATCGCCATGCCTAACAACCGCCAGACGCTGAGTTTCCTTGCCCAGTCGGCGGTGGTCGGGCTGGCGGTGGCCTTCGTTGCGGTGTTCATGTTTCCGGGCCTGCTGCCCGACGGCCATCCGCTCCGCAGCGGCACCGTCGGACCCGAATCCTATGCCGGCGCCGTAGCCGCCACCGCACCGGCCGTCGCCAACCTGGTGGGCCGGCCGACCGCGCCGGCCGGCTTCGCAGAGAGCCAGGCCGGCGGGAGCCTCGGCTCGGCCGTGGTGATGGACCCCGACGGCTTCGTCATCACCAACCACCATGTCATCGCGGGCATGGAGGACCTCCAGGTCGTGCTGGTGGACGGACGGACGGCGCCGGCTGCGCTGGTCGGCACCGACCCGGACACCGACATCGCGCTGCTCAAGATCGAGCTGCCTGACCTGCCGCGGATCCGCGTGGGGCGTTCCGACCAGCTCAGGGTGGGCGACGTCGTGCTGGCCATCGGCAATCCCTTCAGCATCGGCCAGACCGTGACCCAGGGCATCGTCAGCGGCACCGGGCGCGGCCAGCTCGGCCTGTCGCAGTTCGAGAACTTCATCCAGACGGACGCCGCCATCAACGTCGGCAACTCCGGCGGCGCGCTGGTCAATGCCCGCGGCGAACTGGTCGGCATCAACACCGCCTTCTTCTCGCGCCGGCTGGATTCCGAGGGCATCGGCTTCGCGATTCCCGTCAATCTCGTGCGCGGCGTCATGCAGGACCTGCGACAGCATGGCCGCGTGATCCGCGGCTGGCTGGGGGTCACCACCCAGACCCTCACCCCCGACCAGGCCCACGCGCTTGGGCTGGCGGAGCCTTACGGCATCATCCTGACCACCGTGCAGCCGGGCAGCCCGGCGGATCGCGCCGGGCTGCGGCCGAGCGACGTCATCACGCACGTCAACGACGAGCCGGTGGTGGTCTGGCAGGATGCGCTGCGGAGCATTGCGGCGATGCGCCCGGGCACGCGGGTGGCGCTCAGCGGCAACCGCCGCGGCCAGGCTTTCCGGGTGGAAGCGGAGGTCGCCGAGCGGCCGTCACGGATGTAGCGCGGGCGTCAGCCCCGCCGCGGCCGCGACGGCACCCGCTGGATGGCCGCGCCGAGTTGGGACAGCTTTTCCTCGATGCACTCGTAGCCGCGGTCGATGTGGTAGATGCGGTCGATGAGGGTCTCACCCTCGGCGACCAGGCCGGCCAGCACCAGGCTCGCGGACGCCCGCAGGTCGGTCGCCATCACCGGCGCGGCCTGCAGCCGCTCGACGCCGCGCACGATGGCCGTATTGCCCTCCAGGCGGATGTCCGCGCCCATGCGCTGCATCTCCTGGACGTGCATGAAACGGTTCTCGAAAATGGTTTCGACCACGGTGCCGGTGCCCTGCGCGATCGCGTTCAGAGCCACGAACTGGGCCTGCATGTCGGTGGGGAAGGCCGGATACGGTGCAGTGCGCAGGTTCACCGCTTCCGGCCGCCGGCCCTGCATGTCGAGCTCGATCCAGTCCGGGCCCGTGTCGATGCGCGCGCCGGCCTCACCGAGCTTGGCCAGCACCGCGTCGAGGTGCCCGGGCCTGGCGCGCCGCAGGCGCACGTGGCCGCCGGTCATGGCGCCGGCCACCAGGTAGGTGCCGGTCTCGATCCTGTCGGGCAATACCTCGTACTCCGCGCCGCCGAGCCGCTCCACGCCCTCGATGATGATGGTGTCGGTGCCGGCGCCGCGGATGCGCGCGCCCATGGCGACCAGGAAATCCGCCAGGTCGACCACCTCCGGCTCGCGGGCCGCATTCTCAATGACCGTCTGGCCCTCCGCCAGGGTCGCCGCCATGAGCAGGTTCTCGGTGCCGGTCACCGTCACGGTGTCGAGCACGATGCGGGCACCGCGCAGGCGATCGGCGCGGGCGCGAATGTAGCCGTCCTCGATCTGGATGCTGGCGCCCATCGCCCTGAGGCCGGCGATGTGCAGGTTGACGGGGCGTGCGCCGATGGCGCAGCCGCCCGGCAGCGACACGTCGGCGCTGCCGTGGCGGGCCACCATGGGGCCGAGCACCAGGATGGAGGCGCGCATGGTCTTGACCAGCTCGTAGGGGGCCACCAGGTCGTGAATGCTGCGTGCGTCCACCTCGACCCGCATCCGCTCGTCGATGGTGACGCCGACGCCCATCCTGCCGAGCAGCTCGATGGTCGTGGTGACGTCCTGCAGGTGCGGCACGTTGCCGATGCGCACCGGCTCGTCCGCCAGGAGCGTCGCGGCGAGGATCGGCAGGGCGGCGTTCTTGGCGCCGGACACCCGGATTTCGCCCTCCAGCCGACGCCCACCTCCGACGAGGAGCTTGTCCATTGCGGGCCCGGCTCAGGCGCCGTCGGCCAGCTCCGCCGGCGTCAGCGCGCGGATGGACAGGGCATGAATCTCGCCCCCCATGCGATCGCCGAGCGCCCGATATACCAGTTGGTGGCGCTGCAGGGGCCGCAATCCCGCGAAGGCCTCGGACACCACCAGCGCGGCGAAATGGGTGTCGTCGTCCGACTCGACCTCGATCCGTGCCGCAGGCAGTCCCTGGCGGATGAGCGCCGCAATTTCCTGGCTGTTCATGTGCGTTCCGTGTGGCGCCGGGACCTGCCCCGGCCGGCAGGCCACGGAGTTTACCGGATGGCGCGCGGACACGACATTCGCCGACCAACGGCTCCGGCCGGCGCGCGCGGGAGTGTATGATGACGCGCCGGCCCCGGCCCACTGTTTTTCGGACGCGAGCCAATACAGGATGCTGAATTTCGTCGTCGCCACCCTCGCCGGGTTTGTCCTGCTGATGTGGGGCGCGGACCGCTTCGTAGTGGGTGCGGCGAGCACGGCGCGAAACCTCGGCCTCAGCCCGCTGCTCATCGGGCTGACCCTGGTCGGCATGGCCACCAGCGGGCCGGAGATCTTCGTGTCCATCACCGCCTCGCTGGCGGGCGACCCGGCCCTCGCCGCCGGCAACGCGATCGGTTCCAACATCGCCAATATCGGGCTGGTGCTGGGAGTGACCGCGCTGGTCACGCCGATCTCGGTGCGCTCCGTGACCTTGCGCCGCGAAATGCCGGCGCTGCTGGCGGTGACCCTGATCGTGACCATGATTTTCATCAACCAGAAGCTGGGACGCCTCGAGGGCATCCTGCTGATCGGCACTCTCGTCATCGTGCTGTACTGGCTGGTGGTGCTCGGCAGCCGCTCGGGGGACAACGACCCGATCGCGCTCGACTATGCCTCGGAGATTCCCGAGGGCATCCCCATGCGCCAGGCGCTCGGCTGGCTGGCCATCGGACTCGTCGTGCTGCTGACCGGCTCCAACCTGCTGGTCTGGGGCGCGCAGAACCTGGCGGTCGCGTTCGGCGTGTCGGAACTCGTCATCGGCCTGACGGTAGTGGCCATCGGCACCAGCCTGCCCGAGCTGGCCGTGTCGATCGTAAGCGCCTTCAAGGGCGAGCACGACATGGCCATCGGCAACATCATCGGCTCGAACCTGTTCAACAGCCTGGCGGTCATCGGCGTCGCCGGCCTGATCCACCCGGCGGTCTTCGAACTCGAGCTGTTGACCGCCCACCTGCCGGTCATGATCGGGCTGACGCTCGCCCTGTTCCTGATGACATACAATTTCGGGGGACAAAGTCGCATCGGACGCGTCGAGGGCGCCATCCTGCTGGGCGCGTTCCTGTGCTACCACACGTGGCTGGTGGCGAGGTGAAGCTCATGGACCGGGACACGACACTCGACGGCAACGGCGTCACGCAGCTCGGGCGCGAGGTCCTCGACATCGAGGCGGCGGCCGTGCTGGCGCTGCGGGACCGCATTGGCGAAGCCTTCGTCCACGCCTGCCGCCTCTGCCTGGCGTGCCGCGGCCGCGTGGTGGTCACCGGCATGGGCAAGTCCGGCCACGTGGCGGGCAAGATCGCCGCCACGCTCGCCAGCACGGGGACGCCGTCGTTCTTCGTCCACCCCGGCGAGGCCAGTCACGGGGATCTCGGCATGATCACCGCCACCGACGTGGTGCTGGCCATCTCGAACTCTGGCGAAACGCCGGAGATTCTCACCATCCTGCCGTTGATCAAGCGCCTGGGCGTGCCGTTGATCGCCATGACCGGCCGCCCGGAGTCCACGCTGGCCACCGCCGCGGACGCGCATCTCGACGTCGGCGTCGACAAGGAGGCCTGTCCGCTGAACCTGGCGCCGACGGCCAGCACCACGGCGACGCTCGCCATGGGGGACGCCATGGCGGTGGCGCTGCTCAACAGCCGCGGCTTCACCCGCGAGGATTTCGCCTTTTCGCATCCCGGCGGGCAGCTCGGCCGCCGCCTGCTGCTGCACGTGCGGGACGTGATGCGCACCGGCGACCGGGTGCCCAAGGTGAGCCCGGACCTCGCCGTGTCGGAAGGGCTGTTCGAGATCTCCCGCAAGGGACTGGGCATGACTGCGGTGGTGGACGCGCAGGACCGGGTGCTCGGCATCTACACCGACGGCGACCTGCGGCGCACGCTCGATGCGCGCCGTGACCTGACCGCAACGCCGATCCACGAGGTCATGACGCGCAACGTCAAGACCGTGCGTGGCGGCATGCTCGCCGCGGAGGCCGTGCGCCTGATGGAGACCCACGCCATCACGGCGCTGCTCGTGGTGGACGGCGACGGCTGTCTGATCGGCGCCTTCAATGTCCACGACCTGTTGCAGGCGGGCGTAATGTGATGGCCCGGTTGCGCGACATCGCCGCCGGCGTGCGGCTCGCTGTGTTCGACGTCGACGGCGTGTTCACCGACGGCAGGATCTGGATGGGCACCGACGGCGTCGAGTACAAGGCGTTCAGCGTGCGCGACGGCGTCGGCGTCAAGCAGCTGCTGGCGGCCGGCATCGAGGTCGCCATCATTTCCGGCCGTGCCTCCTCGGCCGTGGACCGCCGCATGGCGGAGCTCGGGGTGACGCGCGTGGTGCAGGGCTGCGCCGACAAGGCCGAAGCCCTTGCGGCGCTGCTGCGCGACACCGGCATCGCGCCGGCAGACACCGCCTACCTCGGCGACGACACGCCGGACCTCCCTGCACTGCGGGCGGTGGGCCTGCCCGCCGCGGTCGCCGACGCCCACCCCGAGGTGCTGGCGGCGGCGGCCTGGACCACCTCGCTGCCGGGCGGGCGCGGCGCGGTGCGCGAATTCTGCGACTTCCTGCTCGGGGCCCGCTGAGCGTGGCTTCCGGCACGCGACTGGCCCTGCTCGCGCTGGCGGCCCTGGCCGCCGGCAGCTGGTGGCTGAACCAGCGGCTCGAGCCCGGCGGCGGCGATGTCGAAGAGCGCCCCGCTCCGGACGGCTTTTACATGACCGAGGCGGAGATCACGACCGCGGGCCCGGACGGCCTGCCGCGCTATCGCGTCATCGCCGACGAAATCCGCCAGCGTGCGCTCGGCGGGCCGACGGAACTCCATGACGTGCGCGTCGAGTACAACATCTATTCGCCCAGCCCCTGGCTCATGACGGCGCCGCAGGGGCTGCTGTCGGACGACCAGTCGCTGCTGGAATTGTGGGGCGGCGTCGAGGTGATCGGCGAATCCGGCGACCACGGCCGCGCCGCGGTCGAAACCGAGCGCCTCGAGATCGACACCGCCACGCACGTCGCGCGCTCCGCGGTCCTGGTCCAGCTGGCGCTGGGAGAGCAACGGCTCAGCGGCGTGGGCATGGTCGCTTACTTGCTGGAGGAACGGCTGCAGTTACAATCCGAAGTCCATGGTCGCTTCCTCCCCTGACTGCCGTTCCCGGCGCGCTCCGCCGCGGCTTGCGCCTGCGCTGCTCGGTCTCGTGGCGCTGTTCGGCGTGCCGCCGCTGGTCGCGCAACAGCCCCAGCAGGAGATCACCCTCGAGGCCGAATCTTCCGACTTCGATCGTCGCAACGAGCGGTTGCTGTTCCGCCAGGTGCGGATCCAGCAGGGCGACACCGTGGTCTCGGCCGACCAGGCTGAGTCGCGCGACCTCGACTTCTCCCAGGGCACCTGGCTGTTCCAGGGCAATGTCCTGATTCGCAGCCCCATGGGCGACATCGAGTCCGCCCGCGCGACCATCAGCTTTGCCGGTCACCGGCTCACGCGGGCCGCGGCCGACGGCGCCCCGGCCCGCTTTTCGCGCACCATGCCGCCCCCCGAGGCCCGGGTGGTGACCGCCTCGGCGAACCGGATCGTCTACGACCTCGGCCGGGACGAGCTCGAACTGGCCGGCCAGGCGGTATTGCGCGACGGTCTTCGCGAGGTGAGCGGCGGGCGACTGCTGTACCGCATCTCCGAGGACCGGCTGATCGCCAGCGCAGACGACGACGGGTCGGACCGCGTCCGGATCGTCATCACACCGCCCGAGACGGAAGAGAATCCGTGAGGACCCTGCGCGCCGAAGGCATTGCGAAAAGCTACCGGTCCCGCCAGGTCGTCCGGTCGCTGTCGCTGTCGATCTCCAGCGGCGAGGTGGTCGGCCTGCTCGGCCCGAACGGCGCCGGCAAGACCACGGCCTTCTACATGATCGTGGGCCTGGTGCCGTGTGACAGCGGCCGCATCCTGCTGGACGACGCCGACCTGACCGCGCTGCCGATGCACCGGCGGGCGCGGCTCGGCGTCGGCTACCTGCCGCAGGAGGCTTCCGTGTTCCGCGGGTTGACCGTCGAGCAGAACGTTCTCGCGGTGCTGGAGACGCGCAAGGAACTCGACGCGCTGGGACGGCGCCAGGCGCTGGAGGAGTTGCTCGAGGAGCTGAACATCGCCCACATACGTGACAGCAAGGGGCTGAGCCTGTCCGGCGGTGAGCGCCGCCGCGTCGAGATCGCCCGCGCGCTGGCGGCCGAGCCCGCCTTCATCCTGCTGGACGAGCCCTTTGCCGGGGTCGATCCGATCTCGGTGCTCGACATCCAGCGGATCATCGGCCATCTCCGCGACCGCGGGATCGGCGTGCTGATCACGGATCACAACGTGCGTGAGACGCTGGGCATCTGCGGGCGGGCGTTCATTCTCAATGCCGGCGAGGTCATCGCCTCCGGCTCGGCGGATGAGATACTGGCCAACCGGCAGGTTCGCGAAGTGTATCTCGGCGAACACTTCCGCTTGTGAGCAGAATGTCAGCCCCATGATGAAGCAATCGCTGCAACTGAAGCTCGGTCAACAGCTGACGCTGACGCCTCAGCTGCAGATGGCCATCCGGCTGTTGCAGCTGCCCGTGCTCGACCTGCAGGCGGAGCTGCGCGAGGCGCTCGAGAAGAACCTCATGCTCGAGATGGACGACGGCCTCGAGCTGGCACCGCCGAAGGGTGAGCAGCAGGCGCCGTCGGAGGCCCACCAGGAATCCGCGCCGGATACCCCGGGCGAGGACCGCGCCGAGGGCCAGGAGGATTACCGCGAGGATCTGCCCTACGCCGACGTCACGGAGTTCGGCGCCGCGTACGGCGGTCCCGGGCGTGACGACGCCGAGGACCAGCGCGACTACGCTGATGTCAGCGGCAGCTCCCTGCGCGACCACCTGCTCGCGCAGGTGGACGTCGAGTTTCCCGAGGGTGATCGCAAGTTCATCGCCACCATGCTGGTGGACGCCATCGACGACGACGGCTACCTGACCGAGACGCTCGAGGAGATCTGTGCCCACCTGGCGCCCGATATCGAAACCGACGTCGACGAGGTGGAGCGTGTGCTCGCCCGGATCCAGCGCTTCGACCCGCTGGGTGTCGGCGCGCGCGACCTGTCGGAATGCCTGCTGCTCCAGCTCGCCCCGTTCGCGCCGGACACGCCCGGCCTCGACCTGGTGCGGCGCCTCGCGGCCGACTGCCTGGCGGAGCTCGGCGAGCAGGAGTACGGCGTCATCCGGCGTCGCCTGGACTGCAGCGCCGAGGAGCTCGAGCACGCGGTGGCCCTGCTGCGCTCGCTCAATCCCCGCCCCGGCAGCGCGGCCGACACGCGCCCGCCCGAGTACATCGTCCCGGACGTGTTCGTGCGGCGCGGCGACGAGAGCTGGCGGGTGGAAATCAACCCGGCGATCGCGCCCCGCCTGAGAGTGAACACGGCGTACGCCGGCTGTCTCGGCCGGAGCGGCGAATACTCCACCCTGCGCACCCAGCTGCAGGAAGCGCGCTGGCTGGTGAAGAGCCTCGAGATCCGCAACGAAACCCTGATCCGGGTGGCCCGCGCCATCGTGTCCCACCAGCAGGACTTCCTCGAGCGCGGCGAGGAGGGCATGCGGCCGCTGGTGCTGCGCGAAATCGCCGAGGCGCTGGAGTTGCACGAGTCGACCGTGTCCCGGGCCACCACCGGCAAGTACATGCATACGCCGCGCGGGGTGTTCGAGTTCCGCTACTTCTTCTCCAGCCAGGTCGCCGGCAGCGACGGGGAAAGCGTCTCGTCGACGGCCATCCGGGCGCGTATCCGTAAGCTCATTTCCGATGAAGATCCCCAGAAACCGCTGTCGGACAGCGCCCTGACCCGCATGCTAATGTCGGAGGGCATCGAGGTGGCGCGGCGTACCGTCGCCAAGTACCGGGAAACGATGGGTTTCCCGTCCTCCAACGAGCGGCGGCGGGTCGCAATTCGTTGAATATTGCCGGCCGGCGGTGCCCCGCTGCCGGCTCCCTAGCCAGCCACGGACGGGGGCTACTAGAATAGAACCATGGAGCAGGCCGCCCGACGGACCGGCCCGAGAAACTCCCGAGGAGCGAACAAATGCAGATTAACCTGACCGGCCATCACGTCGACATCACCGACCCGCTGCGCGACTACGTGCACAACAAGATGGACCGGGTCGTGCGCCATTTCGACAACCTCATCGACGTGCATTGCATCCTGACGGTCGAGAAACTCCAGCACAAGGCCGAGGCCACGCTGCGCGTCGCGGGCGACACCTTGCACGCCACGGCGACGGAAGAGGACATGTACGCCGCCATCGACGGCATGATCGATCGGCTCGACCGCCAGGTGCGGCGCCACAAGGACAAGCTGACCGACCACCACAACGGTGCCGGGCGCCCGCGCCCCGCCTGAAACCCGCGGGCGATGGCCGCCCGGAGCGATCCAATGACTTTCGCATCCCTGCTCAAACCCGGCCGCGTGCTGAGCAACGTCGAGGCGCGCAGCAAGAAGCACGCTCTCGACATCCTCAGCGAGCTGCTGGCGTCGGCCGCGGACCTGGACCAGGGCGATATCTTCCAGAGCCTGATCAGCCGCGAGAAACTCGGCTGCACGGCCATAGAGAACGGCATCGCCATTCCCCACGGGCGCCTCGAGGAGCTCGAGGCGCCCGTGGGGGCGTTTCTCAAGCTTTCCCGGCCGGTCGATTTCGACATGCCGGACCGCGAGCCGGTCGACCTGATTTTCGGCCTGCTGGTGCCGATGAACGGGGACGACGTCGGCTGCCACCACGAGGAAGTCTCGCTGATCGCGACGGCGCTCGACGATCGCGCGCTGGCCGCGGCGTTACGACGCGCAACCTCGAGCCGGTCTCTCTACGACCTGCTGGTCAACCACGAAGCCTCCCGCGCGGCCTCGGCGTGACGCGGGGCGACCGCCGGCGATGGAACTGGTAGTCGTCAGCGGCCTGTCGGGATCCGGCAAGAGCGTGGCGCTGGCCATGCTCGAGGATCTCGAGTGGTACACGCTGGACAACGTGCCGGCGCACCTGCTGTCGCTGGTGGTCGGGGAACTCACCAAGGACGAGGACCCCAAGTTCAACCGCCTCGCCATCGGCCTCGATTCGCGGCCGCGTCCCGCGGACCTGCCGATGATACGCCACCTGCTGGAAGACCTGCGGGCGCGCGGCGTGCGTTGCCAGCTGGTCTTCCTGCACGCCTCGGAAACCGCGCTGGTGCACCGCTACCTCGACACGCGGCGCCGGCATCCGCACACCCCGGGCAAGAGCGGCGACCGGACCCTGGCCGATGCCATCAAGTTCGAACAGGCGCTGCTCACGCCGCTGGCCGAGACCGCCGACCTGGTGCTGGATACCAGCGCGACCAGCGTCCACGAATTGCGCGACATCGTCCGTGACCGTGTCGCCGGCCAGCCGCGCAACCAGGTCTCGCTGCAGTTCGAGTCCTTCGGCTTCCGCCAGGGTATACCGAAGGACGCGGACTTCGTGTTCGACGCCCGCTTCCTGCCGAATCCCTACTGGGAGCCCGAACTGCGCATGCTGTCGGGCCGCGACCAGGGCGTCATCGACTACCTGTCGGCCAGCCCGGAGGTGCAGGCCTACCTGGAGGATCTCAAGCGCTTCCTGTCTTCGTGGATCGACAGGATCGAGGCCGCCAACCGCAGCTACCTGACGGTCGCCATCGGCTGCACCGGCGGGCGCCATCGCTCCGTCTACCTGGCCGAACGGCTCGCCCGGCATTTCCAGGACGACTTCCCCGGCGTGACGGTGCGCCACACGGGCCTCGAGCAACTGGCGGCCGCGAACGCCCGGGGCGGCACGAATCCGTAGCCGCGGGCGAGGCGAATCCGCTTTCCGAGCTCCCCACCAGCAGGACACGACCATGACACGCAGACTCCCGCTTCTCCTTGCCGCCCTGCTGGGCCTCACCCTGCTGGCGCAATCGCCGGCACATGCCACGCCGCCCGAAGGCGCTGCTGCACCGGCCTTCGAGCTGCCGGACCAGCAAGGTGAGCTGCGGCGTCTCGGCGACTACGACGGCAAGTGGCTGGTGCTCTATTTCTACCCGAAGGACGACACGCCCGGCTGCACCACCCAGGCCTGCGAATTCCGCGACAACATCTTTGCATTCCGCCGTGCCGGTGCGGAGATCGTCGGCATCAGCCTCGACGACGTGGAGTCGCACATGGCCTTCGCCGAAAAGCACGGCCTGCCGTTCACGCTGCTCGCCGACGAGGGTGGCGTGGTGGCGCGCGAGTACGGCGTGCTGCGCAATTTCGGCGTCGTCACGCTGGCCAGCCGGCAGACATTCCTGATTTCGCCGGACGGCCGGATTGCGCGTCATTACGCCAAGGTCGACGTGAACACTCACGCCGACGAGGTGCTGCGGGACATCGCGGCGCTGTCCGGGGGCGGCTGATCGCTTGACCCTCCACGGGGCGCTTCACTATCTTGCAGGCCTGCATTGAACAGGCCTGCCACATTGCCTTCGCGAGCTCTCAAGTTTCTGCCGATCGTGCACTGGATCCGGCTGACCACGCGCCGGGACCTCGGCGCGGACGTGACCGCAGGAGCCATCACCGCGGTGCTGCTGGTGCCGCAGGGGCTGGCGTACGCCATGATCGCGGGCCTGCCACCGGTGGTCGGGCTCTACGCCTCCATCCTGCCCGCCATCCTGTACGCCGTGTTCGGTACCAGCCGGGACCTGTCCGTGGGCCCGACCTCGATCGCCGCGATCATGGTCGCGGCGGCCGTCACCGGCGCCGGCGCCGGCATCGACCCGGTGGCCACCGCCGTGATCCTGTCCGCGCTGTCCGGGCTCATCCTGCTGGCCATGGGCATCCTCCGCATGGGCGTGTTCGCCAACCTGCTGAGCCAGCCGGTGCTGACCGGTTTCTCCAGCGGTGCGGCGATCGTCATCATGGCCGACCAGCTGCGGCATTTCGCCGGCATCGAGCTGCCGGCCGGCCTGCAGCCGCATGAAATGCTCGCCTATCTCGGCGGGCGCGCCGCGATTCTCAACCTCCAGACGCTGCTGCTGGGCGGCCTGGCGCTGGCGTTGCTGCTGGTGGCCAGCGGTACGACGCGCGGCGGACGGCGTCTCAACGCGGTGACCGCCCGGCTGGCTCCGGTGATCGTGCTGGCGGCCGGGGCGATCGCCGTGGCCGCCCTCGGGCTCGAGCGCGTGCCGCTGGTGGGGACGATCACCGCCCGCCCGCCGATCCTCGACGCCACGATGCCGGGCCCGGCCGCCTGGGTGGCGCTGCTGCCTTCGGCCGCGCTGATCAGCATCATCGTGTTCGTCGAAAGCGTCAGCATCAGCAAGTACCTCGCCGGCAGGCGCCGCGAGGCGGTGGATGCCGACCAGGAACTGGTCGCGCTGGGGGCGGCCAACGTCGGCTCGGCGCTGTCGGGAGCCCTGCCGGTCGCCGGCAGCTTCAGCCGCAGCATGGTGAGCTACAACTCGGGCGGGCGCAGCCAGCTGTCGTCGATTTTTCTTGCCGTCTTCACCGGCGCAACCCTGCTCGCTTTTGCGCCGGCCTTCAGCGGCCTGCCCAAGGCGGTGCTCGCGGCGGTGATCATCGTGGCCGTAGCCGGGCTGGTGGACCTGCGCTCGATCCCCGATACCTGGCGCTACAGCAAGGCGGACGGGGCCTCGAACCTGGTGACCTTCGTCGGCGTGCTCGCCTACGGCGTCGAGGCCGGGCTGGTGATGGGCGTGCTGCTGTCGGTGCTGCTCTACCTGTGGCGCACCGGCCACCCGAACATCGCGGTCGTCGGACGGCTGCCGCATTCCACCGAGTTTCGCAGCATCGAGCGGCACAAGGTCGAGACCTGGCCGGAGATCCTGCTGGTGCGCGTCGACGAGAACCTCTATTTCGCCAACGTCGGCCACGTCCAGGACATGATCACGCGCGAGCTCCAGCGGCGGCCCGGCATCAAGCACCTGGTGCTGGTGATGAGCGGCGTCGGCTTCGTGGATTCGAGCGCGTTGAAAGTGATGCAGGTCGCGGTCGACACGCTGCGCGAATCCGGCGTGACGATTCACCTTGCCGACGTCAAGGGTCCGGTGCTCGACCGGTTGCGGCGCACCAAGATCTTCGAGCAGATGGCGCCGGGGCAGCTGTTCCCCACGCCGCAGATGGCGGTCACGGCGCTGAGCCGCGCGGCGGAACGCGAGAAGGAATTGATTCCGCTCTGAGGCCGGGCCGCGACCGGAGCCTCAGCCGTCGACCGTGAGTATCTTCATCGTATTGGTGCCGCCGGCGACGCCGGCGGAATGCCCGTGAGTGAGCAGGATGCGGTCGCCTGCCGCCGCGAGGCCGCGATCCTTGAGCGCGTGACAGATGGCCGCGAACCCTTCCGAGCCGCCGTCCGCCAGCACGTCGAAGGACACGGGATAGACGCCGCGATAGAGCGCGACGCGCCGGCGCGTCGCCTCGCTGCGGCTGAAGGCATAGATCGGGATGCCGGAACGGATCCGCGACATCCACAGCGCGGTGCTGCCGGATTCGGTCAGCGCGACGATCGCCTTCACGTCGAGGTGATTGGCCGTGTACATCGTGGCCATCGCAATGGCTTCGTCAGTGCGCTCGAATACGTCGTCCATGCGGTGATGGGAGATGGAGGTGGCACGTTGCTTTTCGGCAGCGATGCAGGCGCTGGCCATGGCCTCCACCGCCTTGACGGGGTGACGGCCGACTGCGGTCTCGCCGGACAGCATCACGGCATCCGTCCCGTCGAGCACCGCATTCGCCACGTCGGAAACCTCGGCGCGGGTCGGGATCGGCTCGCTGATCATCGACTCCATCATCTGCGTCGCCGTGATGACGACGCGATTCATCGCCCGGGCCACGCGAATGATGTTCTTCTGCACGCCGGGCACCTCGGCGAAGCCGATTTCCACGCCGAGATCACCGCGCGCCACCATCACCACGTCGCTGGCATGCACGATCTCCTCGATGCGCGCGACGGCCTCGGCCCGCTCGATCTTTGCCACCAGCAGGGCGCTTCCACCCGCCTCGAGCAACAGGCGGCCCGCCTCCTCCATGTCCGCCGCGCAGCGCGGAAACGACACCGCCAGGAAGTCCAGGCCGAGCTCGGCCGCGGCGCGGATGTCCTCCCGGTCCTTGTCGGTCAGGGCGCCGGCGGAGAGCCCGCCGCCCAGGCGGTTGATTCCCTTGCCGTCGGACAGCACGCCGCCCACGCGGACGCGGCAATCGACCCGCGGCCCCGCGACACGCTCGACCTCCAGCGTGATGGCGCCGTCGTTGAGTAACAGGATGTCGCCGGGACTGACGTCCTTCGGCAGGTCCTTGTAGGCGATGCCTACGCCATGCCGGTCGCCCGCGTCCGCCGCCAGCGAGGCATCCAGCGCGAAGGCATCACCGTCGACCAGTTCGACCGGGCCTGCGGCGAACCGCTCGACGCGTATCTTCGGTCCCTGCAGGTCGCCGAGAATGCCGATATCCCTGCCGGCGCGATGAGCCGCCTCGCGCACTGCCGCGACCCGCCGCCGGCGGTCCTCGGCGTTGCCGTGGGAAAAATTCAGGCGGACGACGTTGGCGCCGGCCCGCAGCATGGCCTCCAGGACGCCCGGCCGATCAGTGGCCGGGCCCAGGGTCGCAACGATCTTGGTGCGCTTGGCCACCGGGCGCTCAGCTGCGGGCGCGCTGTTCGAGCATGGCCACGGCCGGCAGCGTGCGGCCCTCGAGAAATTCCAGGAAGGCGCCGCCGCCGGTGGAGACATAAGAAACCTGGTCGCTGAGCCCGAAGGCGTCCAGCGCCGCCAGCGTGTCGCCGCCGCCCGCGATCGAGAAGGCCGTGCTCGCGGCGACCGCCTTGGCCAGCGCGCGCGTGCCGGCGGCGAAGCGCTGGTCCTCGAATACGCCGACCGGACCGTTCCAGACGATGGTCCCGGCGCGCGCCAGGATATCCGCGTAGGCGGCAGCCGTTTCCGGCCCGACGTCCAGGATCATGTCGTGTTCGCCGACTTTATCGACCGGCACCACGCGGGCAGCCTGGCCGGGCTCCAGCCCGGCCGCTACCACCACGTCGCGCGGCAGCGGAATGGCCGCCCCGCGCGCCTCGGCCTTGGCCACCAGCGTGCGCGTTTCCATCAACAGGTCCGGTTCATGCAGCGACCTGCCGACCGGGAATCCGGCCGCGGCGATGAAATTGTTGGCGATGCCGCCGCCGACGATGAGCTGGTCGACGCGATCGAGCAGGGACTCCAGCACGGTCAGCTTGGTGGAGACCTTGGAGCCGCCGACGATGGCGACCAGCGGCCGGGCGGGCTCGCGCAGCGCCTTGCCGAGCGCCTCGAGCTCCGCCACCAGCAGCGGCCCGGCGCAGGCCACGGACGCGAAGCGCGCCACGCCGTGCGTGCTGGCCTGTGCCCGGTGGGCCGTGCCGAAGGCGTCCATCACGAACACGTCGCACAGCGCCGCCATGCGCCTGGCGAGGGTCTCGTCGTCCTTCTTCTCGCCGGCGTTGAAGCGCACGTTCTCGCACAACACGACCTCGCCCGGCGCGACCTCGACGCCGTCCAGCCAGTCGCGTTCCAGGCGCACCGGTTTCCCGAGCAGTTCTCCAAGGCGCGCCGCCACCGGTGCAAGCGAATACTGCGGGTCGAACTCGCCCTCTTTCGGCCGGCCGAGGTGCGACATCAACAGCACCGCAGCGCCCATGTTCAGCGCCATCCGGATGGTGGGCAGCGCCGCGCGCAGGCGCGCGTCGCTGCTCACCCTGCCGCCCTCTACCGGTACGTTCAGGTCCTCGCGGATCAGCACCCGCCGGCCGGCAAGCTCCAGGTCCTGCATGCGGATGACGTGCATGCCGCGCCTTACTTCGCGTTGACCAGCGCGATGGTGGTGTCGAGCATCCGGTTGGAGAAGCCCCACTCGTTGTCGTACCAGGAGCAGACCTTCACCAGCCGGCCGTCGATGACCCGCGTCAACGAAGACTCGTACACCGAGGAACGCGGGTCGTGGTTGAAGTCGATCGACACCAGTGGCTCGCGGTTGAAGCCGAGGATGTTCTTCAGGCGGCCCTGCGACGCCTCCTCGAGCACCCGGTCGATCTCTTCTTTCGTCGTGTCGCGCGCGGCCTGGAACGTCAGGTCCACCATCGAGACGTTGATGGTCGGCACGCGAATGGCGAAGCCGTCGAGCTTGCCGGCGAGCTCCGGCAGCACGAGGCCGACGGCGGCGGCGGCGCCGGTCTTGGTCGGGATCATCGACATGGCGGCGGCGCGCGCGCGGCGCAGGTCGGAGTGGTAGACGTCGGTCAGCACCTGGTCGTTGGTGTAGGCATGGATGGTGGTCATCAGGCCGTTGACCACGCCGATCGCCTGGTGCAGCGGCTGCACCAGCGGCGCGAGGCAGTTGGTCGTGCACGAAGCGTTGGAAATGACCTCGTGCTTCGACTTCAGGGTGTCGTGATTGACGCCGTAGACGATGGTCGCGTCGACGTCCTTGCCGCCCGGCGCGGAGATGATGACCTTCTTCGCGCCGGCCTGGAGATGCGCGGAGGCCTTCTCCTTGCTGGTGAACAGGCCGGTGCACTCCAGCACCACCTCGACGCCCAGCTCTTTCCACGGCAGGTTGGCCGGGTTGCGCTCGGCCAGCACGCGGATGCGATCGCCGTTGACCACCAGGCTGTCACCATCCACTTCGACCTTGCCGCTGAACTTGCCGTGCGCGGTGTCGTAGCGCGTCAGGTGGGCGTTGGTGTTCGCGTCACCGAGATCGTTGATCGCCACGATGCTGATCTCGCCGGTGCGCCCCGATTCGTAGAGCGCCCGCAGGATGTTCCTGCCGATGCGTCCGTAGCCGTTGATGCCAACCTTGATCGCCATTGCCTTTCTCCTTAGGAACCCTTGATCAATGCCCGCAGCCGTGCGGCGACGGCCTGGGGCGTGAAGCCAAAATGCTCGAACAACTTGCCGGCAGGTGCCGACTCGCCGAAACGCCGGATTCCGACCACGGCGCCGGCGCCACCCACGAAGGGGCACCAGCCGTCCGGCACGCCGGCCTCGACCGCGAGGCGCGCCGTGATGTGCGGCGGCAGCACGGCGTCGCGCCAGGCGGCGTCCTGCTCCAGAAAGATCTCCACGCAAGGCATGGAGACGACACGCACCGCGACACCCTCCGCGAGCAGCAGTGCCGCCGCCTGCATCGCGAGGTCGACCTCGGAGCCGGTGGCGATGATCAGCGCCGCGGGCGCGCTCGCGGGCTCGTGCAGCACGTAGCCACCACGCCGGATGGCCGCCAGCTGCTCCGGGTTGCGCGGCTGCGCCGGCAGGTTCTGGCGGGACAGGGCCAGCGCCGTGGGCGTCGCCGTGCTCTCCAGCGCGTCGCGCCAGGCGACCGCGGTCTCCGCCAGGTCGCAGGGCCGCCAGACGCGCAGGTTCGGGATCAGGCGCAGGCTCGCGACGTGCTCGATGGGCTGATGCGTCGGGCCGTCCTCGCCGAGGCCGATGGAATCGTGGGTGTAGACCAGCGTGACGGGCTGGCGCATCAGCGCGGCCATCCGCACTGCGTTGCGCGCATAGTCGGAGAACACCAGGAAAGTGCCGCCGTAGGGCTTGAAGCCGCCGTGCAGCGCCATGCCGTTCATGATCGCCGTCATGCCGAATTCGCGCACGCCGTAATGCAGGTAATTGCCGGTGAATTCGCCGGCGCCGATACGCCGGCTGCCCTTGAAGATGGTGTTGTTGGAGCCGCTCAGGTCGGCGGAGCCGCCGATCAGCTCCGGCAGCAGCCTGCCGAAGCCGTTCAGCGCCAGCTCCGAGGCCTTGCGCGTGGCGACGTCGGCGGCACTTTCGGCCAGCCTGGCGATCACCTCGTCGGCGGCCTGCGACCAGCCGGCCGGCAACTCGCCCGCGAGCCGGCGCACGAGTTCCGCGCTCTCGGCGGGATACTCCTTTGCGTAGGCCGCCAGCAGCGTGTCCCACTGCGCCTCGGCCGCCGCGCCACGCTCGCGCGCATCCCAGCCGGCACGAATCTCCTGGGGAATCTCGAAGGCCGGATGCGGCCAGCCGATGTTCTCGCGCGTGCGCGCCACCTCGTCCGCGCCCAGCGCGGCACCGTGCGTCGCCTCGGTGCCCTGCTTGTTGGGCGCGCCCCACCCGATGACGGTCTTGCAGCAGATGAGCGTCGGTCGCCCGGTCTCGGCGCGGGCCGCCTCGATGGCCGCCCTGACCGCCGCCGGATCGTGACCGTCGACCCCCGGCACCACGTGCCAGCCGTAGGCGCCGAAACGCGCCGGGGTGTCGTCCGTGAACCAGCCCTCGACCTCGCCGTCGATGGAGATGCCGTTGTCGTCGTAGAACACGATCAGCTTGCCGAGACCGAGCGTGCCGGCCAGCGAACAGGCCTCGTGCGAGACGCCTTCCATGAGGCAGCCGTCGCCGGCGAACACCCAGGTGTGATGGTCGATGACTTCGAAGCCCGGCCGGTTGTAGCGCGCCGCCAGG
>DAOMOU010000003.1:0-26385 GCA_035444525.1 Gammaproteobacteria bacterium
CGGATTCCGGCGTGGAGGGCGCGCAGCGCTTCATGAAGCGGTTGTGGCGCATGGTGCACGAGCACGTCGGCGAGGGCCCGGCGCCGGCCCTGGAGATCGGCACGCTGGACGATGCGCAGCGCGAGCTGCGGCGCCTGCTGCACGCGGCCATCGCCAAGGTCAGCGACGACGTCGGGCGCCGTTACACCTTCAACACGGCGATCGCCGCGGTGATGGAACTGCTCAATTCGCTCGGCCGGCATGCCGGCCGGGAGCTGCAGGACCGGGCCCTGCGCCAGGAGGCCTTCGAGGCGGTCACGCTGATGCTCTCGCCCATCGTGCCGCACGCCTGCCATGCGCTGTGGCATGCGCTGGGCCGTGCGGGCGCCGTCGTCGACCAACCGTGGCCGGCGCATGATCCCGCCGCGCTGGTGCGCGAAGAGGTCGAGCTCGTGGTGCAGGTCAAGGGCAAGCTGCGCGGTCGCATCAGGATCGCCCGGGATGCGTCCGAGGCGGCGATCCGCAGCGCCGCGCTGGCGGAGGAGAACGTGGCCCGCTTCGTGGCGGACAGCCCGGTGCGCAAGGTGATCATCGTGCCCGGCCGGCTCGTGAACATCGTGGTCTGAACCATGCGTCGCCCAGGCACCTTCCTGCTGGTCCTCATTAGCCTCGCACTCGCCGCCTGCGGCTACCACCTGCAGGGCGTCACGCGCTATCCGCCGGAGCTGGCAGCAGTCCACCTGGACGTCCCGGACCCGACTTCGGACCTGGCCGTGCAGTTGCGCCGCTCGCTCACGGCCTCAGGCGTCACGCTGGCCCGTGACGCGACCGACGCCACGGCGACGCTGTCCATCGTCACGGAGCGCTTCGGGCGCACCGTGAAGTCGGTGTCGGCGCAGAATCGCCCCACCGAGTACGAAGTCTTCTACCAGGCGGAGTACACGCTGGCGACGCTCGCCGGCACCGTGGTCGCCCCGCAGTCGATCGCGCGTACACGCATCTTCCCGTACAGCGAGCGGGACATCCTCGGCAAGCAGCAGGAAGAGGAATTGCTCCGTGAGAGCCTGGCGCGTGAGATCGCCGGAGTGATCACCCGGCGGCTGGCGGGCCTGAGCGATTGAACGCGAGCGAAGTCCTCACGCTCGCCGACGGCCACGAGGATGCGGTCCGCGAAGTGCTGGCGCGCTTCGGGCTGGCGCTGCAGATCGTCCCGGCGGGTGAGTCCATTCCCGGCTCGTGGTGGGGTGAACGCGAGGCCGGCCTGCGGGATGCGGTGCTGTATGCGCGCGCCGACACCCCGCTGCATTCCGTGCTGCACGAGGCCTGCCATTTCGTGTGCATGTCGCCCGAGCGGCGCGCCGAGCTCGATACCAATGCAGGCGGCGACTACGATGAGGAGAACGGAGTCTGCTACCTCCAGGCCCTGCTCGCCGACGAGTTGCCGGGCTTCGGGCGGCTGCGGATGTTTGCCGACATGGATGCCTGGGGCTATTCCTTTCGCCTCGGTTCGGCACGGGCGTGGTTCGAGGGGGATGCCGAGGATGCGCGCCACTGGCTGCGCGCCCACGGCCTGATCGATCTGCACGACCGTCCCGTGTGGCGCCTGCGGGCCGCCTGAGCGGCGGGCGGGGTCAGGGCGTCAGCTTGCCCCGGTGGTCGAAGGGCACGGTGCGCACGAAGCCGCTGCCGAGGTGCAGGCGGCCGCGCAGCCGGTAGTCCATGGCCGATTCGCGCCGGCTGCCGAGTTCCACGGCCTGGCGCAGCACGTCGAACACCGAGGTCGTGACGATCACGCTGGTCTCGGCCTCGCCGAGGCGCGGCAGCTCGAAGGCACGGTTGGTGACACCGCGCGCCAGTCGCCGGTCATTCAGCTCGAGCTCGAAATCGAGCCCGTCCACCGCCAGGGCGCGGTTATTGGGGTTGATCAGCCGCAGGCCGACCGCGAAGCGCTGTTCCAGGGAGCCCGGCGCGGGCTCCAGCAGCTGCAGGCTCGTGACCTGCACGTCTGGCGCCTGCAGCGCCGCGAGGTTGGCGCAGCCCGCTGCGGCAAGGACCACGACCGCGACAGCGAAGCGGGTGAGACGGGTGGCCATATCGGGATCTCCGGGAGAACGAGGCACGAGCCACGATTATAAGCCTGCGCGGCCCGCGTTGCGGCCGGTCCCGGTCGCTGCCTAAACTTGGCCGGACCAGAGCCGATCGCGCGCCGAGGAGTACTGCCCATGCCCACGCTGTTTGAGAAGATCATCGCCGGTGAGCTGCCCGCCGATTTCCTTTACCGGGACGAGCGCGTGGTCGCCTTTCGCGACATCAACCCGCAGGCGCCGGTGCACGTGCTGATCATCCCGGTCAAGCCGATTCCGACGGCCAACGACATCGATGACGAAGATGCGGGCCTCATCGGCCACATGTTCTGCGTGGCCCGCGACCTCGCCCGCGCCGAGGGTATTGCCGACGACGGATACCGGCTCATCATCAACTGCAATTCACACGGCGGCCAGGAGGTCTACCACCTGCACCTGCACCTGCTCGGTGGGCGGCGGCTCGGTCGCATGCTGCCGCCGCAATGAGCGTCGCCGCGCTGATGCTGGTGGCTGGTACCGTGATCGATCCCGCCGCGCTGGCGCGGTTCGCGGACATGGCGCTGTCATGCGTGCACCGGGAGTACCCGAACAAGATCGCCCACGTGCTGGCGAGCGATGCTGACGTGGCGCCGCCGCGGGAGCTCACGCCGGTGTTCTACGGCTGTTTCGACTGGCACTCCTCGGTACACGGGCACTGGTTGCTGGCGCGACTGGCGCGGTTCGAGCCCGACGCCCCGTTCACGCCCGCCGCGCGCGCCGCGCTCGAGCGCAGCCTGACGCCCGAGGGCATTCGCGCCGAAGTCGAGTACCTGGCCGCGCCGGGCCGCGAAGGCTTCGAGCGCCCCTACGGCCTCGCCTGGCTGCTGCAGCTGGGCGCCGAACTGCGCGAATGGAACGACCCCGACGCCGCGCGTTGGGCGGTGGCGCTCGCGCCGCTGGAGGCGCTCGCCTCGTCGCGACTGCGCGAGTGGCTACCGAAGCTGGCGTACCCGATTCGCGGCGGCGAGCACTTCCAGACGGCGTTCGCCTTCGGGCTGGCGCTGGACTGGGCGCGCACCGCCGGCGATGCGGAGCTGGCGGAACTGCTCATTGGGACGTCCCGCCGTCTCTACCTGGCGGACCGGGACTGCCCGCTCGCCTACGAACCCTCCGGCCATGACTTCCTCTCGCCATGCCTCGCCGAGGCCGACCTGCTGCGCCGTGTGCTGCCGCCCGCGGAGTTCGCCGACTGGCTGGCGGCCTTCCTGCCGGACATCCCGGAAGACACCGACGACGGCTGGTTGCCGGTCGCCCAGGTGACGGACCGAGCGGACGGCAAACTGGCGCACATCGACGGGCTGAACCTGAGCCGCGCCTGGATGCTGGAAGGGATTGCCGCGGCCTTGCCGCCCGGCGACCTGCGCCGCATCACGCTGCGCGCAACGGCCGCCCGGCACGCACGCGCGGGCCTGGAGGGGGTCAGCAGCGAGCACTATGCGGGCAGCCACTGGCTGGGCAGTTTCGCGACTTACCTCGCCACCGGGCGTGGCCTGCCGCCGGCGGCACGCGACTGTGCTTGCCTGGCGGACGACTCAGTCGGCCTGGCGCCCGAATCTGACGGGGGCCAGCCGCAGGGGGACTGACAGCAGGAGCACTGCCACGAGTGCCGCGCCGAAGGGCAGGTCGAGCGCCAGCGCGAGCATGAAGCCGGCCAGGCAGGCGACGAGGCCGATGAGGGCGCTGAGCAGCAGCGCCCGGGGCCAGCCGCGTGCCAGCCGGAAAGCCACCCAGGGGGGCAGGAACATCATGGCGAAGGTGGCCATTACGCCCATCGTGCTGATGCCCAGCACCACTGCGGCGATCAGCAGCCCCTCGAAACACAGCTCATGCGGCCAGGTGGGTCGGCCGTTGGCCGCAAAATGATCGGGAAACAGCCGCGCGAGCAGCAGCCGCCGCGCCAGCCAGCGGCCGCAGGCCAGCAGTGCGCCAAGCAATGCAATCGCGCCGAGCAGGTGAGGCAGCGCCGTGAAATACAGCTGACCATTGAGCAGCTGGAGTGCGGTGGTATCGGCGTGGTGACCCTGCAACGCGAGCAGGATCACCGCGGCCCAGCCGGCGAGCAGCAGCACGGCATAGTGCTCGTTGCGGGTGCGTCCGGCGAGGGCGCGAGCCGCGCCGCCGAGCGCCGCACCCAGCAGCGCGAACAGCATGATCGGGCCGTGCAGCAATGCACCGGCCACGCCGCCGGCCGCCGCCATCTGTGCCACCCCCAGGCTCGAGAACCACTGTTCGCGCAGCCGCAGGCCGGCGCCGATCAGCGGCAGGGTCGCCGCCAGCACCAGCGCCGTGGCCAGCGGCAGGCGAAACAGCGGATCCCAGGCGAGGTTCAGGGACATACAGGTACGATCCGGTCGCAGGCGCGCCTGAGGAAGTCCGTTTCATGGCTGACCAGCAGGACGGCGCGGCCCGGCGGACGCTTGCCGATCTCGGTGAGCAGCAGTTCGATGGCATCCTGGTCCAGGTTGTTGGTCGGCTCGTCGAGCAGCACGAGCCGCACGGGCGCCGTCAGGCAGGCCCAAGCATGCAGCAGCTGGAATTCACCTCCACTCATCTCGTCGAGGCACCGCGCGCACAGGGCGTGCAGCCGCGGTGGCAATGACGCGGTGGCGGCGCTGGTGACGCGCAGCATCTCGAGGCCGGTCAACGGCAGCTCCGGCGGCCGCTCCGGGCGCTGCCAGTGATGTGTGATGGTCAGCCCGGCGGTGCGCCGCAGCTCACCGCCGAACAACCTGGCGCCGCCCGTGATGGCCTTGATGACCGTGGTCTTGCCGATGCCGTTGGCGCCCTGGAGGCCAAGCACCTCGCCCGGGCGCACGACGAAGGAGACCGGGCCGACTACAGGTCGAGAATAGCCGGCCCGGACATCGATGAGCTCCAGCAGCGGAACGGCAGTGTTCAACGCGTCTCCAGCCGGGCGACCCACTGCTCGATCAGGGCCACGTAGTCGTCCGCCGTGCCCTGCTCGGGAACGTTGTTGCGCATCCGGAATACCGGCCAGCCCAGTTCCCTGGCCAGGCGCTCCGGCCCTGCCGCGGGCTCGTAGACCATGTGAAAGATCACGCCTTGCTTGCCTTGCAGTTCATCCACCAGCTCGCGTATGTGGCGCGCGGTCGGCGGAATGCCCGGCAGGGGCTCGAGGTAGCCGAGCACCGGCACCTCGAGGGCCGCGAACAGGTAGTCCGCATCCTTGTGGTAGGGAACTGCGCCCGGCGACGACGCGACCCGCACCCGCCATCCCGCGACCTCCTGCTGCATGCGGGCCGAGAAGGCCCGCGCATTTGCAGCGTAGGCCGCCGCATTGGCTTCGTCCAGCACGGCCAGTTGCTCGGCAAGCGCCTCGGCCGCCGCCGCCATGCGCAGCGGATCGAAGTAGATGTGCGGATTGCCCATCGGGTGCACGTCACCGCCCGCCCGGCTCGCCACGGCGCCGGCGCCAAGCAGTGTCACCGCTGCCGCCGCCTCGAAGTAGCCGGGGCGCCCCGGCAGGATGGCCGGATTGCCGGCGCCCCGCAGCGCCGCAGGCAGCCAGCCCACCTCGAGCTCACCGCCGACCGCCACCAGCAGGTCGGCGCGCCGCAACGCCACCATCATGCTGGGCCGTGCCTCGAGGTGATGCACGTCCCGGTCGCCGGGCGCCAGCAACACCACCTTGACGTGCTGGCCACCGACGGTGCGCGCCAGCATGCCCATGTTGGGCGTGGTGGCCGTGACCTGGAGGGCCGCGGCCGGCAGCGGCGCGCCGAGGCACAACACAAGCGTCAGTAAAAGTTTTCGCATGTCGCTGCCCCTAGAAGGTGTGCGCGCCGTGCACGCCGAGGCTCATCTGGAATTGCAGGAAGACCTGGTTGAAAGTCTCGCGCTCGCCTTCCACCGCGATGTCGCCACGGCTGAACTGCAGGCGCAGCCGCGAGTACTCTGTAGGCATGAAGTTCAGCACCGCCGAGTAACGCTTCGAGTCGTCCCATTCCTCGCCCGCACCGCGCCCCGTGCTGTTGGTGAGGCCGACCTGGTCGATGCGCGCGCCCACGTTCCAGCGCGGCGCAAGACCGTACAGCGCCTGCAGGTAGTAGCCGTCCTGCTTCTCGCTGAAGGACTCAACGTTGTTGATGTCGCCGATCTGCCACTGGGCCGCCGGGTCCGCGCAGTCGATGCCGGCCGGATGACAGGCAAAATAGACGTCCTGCCGGTCGATGTCGCGCTTCCGATAGAAGTACTCACCCTGCAGCTTGACGGCGCCCTTGCCGCCCACCGAGCCGGGCGGCGTGTACTTGTAGACGGCGTCCACGCCCCAGAAGCTCGCCGTGCCCTCGTGATCCTCGTAACGGGTGCTGTGCTCGACGCTGTTCTGGAAGCTGCTGGAATAACCGTACGACGCACCGAGCTGCAGCGCATGGTCGAAGCCGAGGTTCGGGGAAAACTTGGCGAAGCCGGTGAACAGCCGCGGCCCCGCCGCGTCCTCGAGGATGCGTTCCGTGCCCTCGATGTCGCCCTGCGCGCCGAAGTAGTTGGCGATGCCGGCGGTTTCGCCCTGCAGGGCCTCGATGCCGAGGCGCAGGTACTGGTCGGTGGGTGCGAGCCAGGTCAACTGCACACCGACTTCCTGGATGCCGTGATCGCCGAACAACAGCTCGCTGACCAGCGGCGCGTCGAAGAAGTCCCAGCTGTGCGGGTGCTGCTTGTTGATGTAGCCGACGTCGCTGAGGAACTTGCCGAACTTCGCCTGCAGGCCTGCGGGCAGCGAGCGGGTCGTGAGGAAGGCCTCCTCGAGCTCGATCTCGTCGCCGTCGAACACGAACATCACGTATGCATCGAAATACGGATCGACGGTGCCGGAGAAGGCGAACTCGACCTCCCGGAGGTTGAAGCCGCGCTCCAGGCCGCCGTGGCCGTGTTCTTCGCCCTCGTGGTCGTGGCCGTGGCCCATCGCGAACCCGTCAGCTTCCTCGAGAATCTCGAAGGCTTCGCCGTGCACGTTGTCCGAGTAATAGGCGCCGTCGATGATCACCGACATCGCCGGATTGAAGGCGGTGCCGGAGCTCACCTGGCTGCCGAGTGGCAGGGTCGTCTGCCGCAGGTTCTTGGGGTCGAGCGGATCGCGCTGCGGGCCGGTGGTTTCAGCCAGTGACGGCGCCGCGCACAGGGCGGCGACGACGCCGGCCAGGAGCATATTCTTCATGGTGTGTTCCTCGCATGGTATTCAGCTGTACGGACCGGCCCGGGGGCCGGTCACTGCGGCCGGGAGCGGTCTCCCGGTGACGTCAGCTGAACGACGAGGGCGGCCCGCGCGGCAGCGGGCCAAGGGCAGGCGCAACAGGGACGAGTGCGGAGACCATCGGCAGCGGGGCAGGCCCGCAAGGGCACGCGACGGCCACCACGGTGACCGGCGCGACGCCGTCACCGCCGCGCTCCATGACCAGGCAGACCTGGCAGCGCGGGTCCGACTCGCCGTGCAGGTCGAACGCGTGGTGCAGGTCCCAGGCAACCACGCGCAGCACGACCACCAGCGCCACCATCCAGGCGAAGCGCTGCAGGCAGGTCGGCAGAATGGCGGTTTGTTGCTTCATGGGGCGATCCAATTTTGTACGATATCACGGCAGTCAAGTCCAACCCGGCCCGGGAATCCGGGGATTGCGCCTGGTTTCGGCGTGCTACACTGCCCCTGCGATGAAACTTCCCGGGAACAGATATTTCGCCCGTGACCCTCTCGCCTGCACAGCTTGAGGCCGGCCTTGCCCGTCGCCTCGCGCCCGCCTACCTGATCGCCGGAGACGAACCGCTGCTCATCCAGGAGTGCGCGGATGCCGTTCGTCGCAAGGCCCGGGAACAGGGCGTCGCGGAGCGCGAGGTGCACGCGGTCGAGCGGGGCTTCGACTGGGCGGCCTTCGGCGGCGGCCTTGCCAGCCTGTCGCTGTTCGCCTCGCGCCGCCTGGTCGAGCTGCGCCTGCGAACGCCGGCGTCCGCGGCCGACGGCGCCGAGGTGTTTGCGCGCTTCGCCGAGCAACCTCCCGATGACGTCGTCTTGCTGGTGATCGCGCCGAAGCTGGACAAGCGGGCGCAGGGCGCGGCATGGGTCAAGGCGCTCTCCCGGGCCGGCGAATTCATCGAAGTGCGACCCATCGAGCCGCCCGCCCTGCCGTCCTGGATCCAGGAACGCCTGCGCCGCGCCGGCCTGCGCGCGGATGCCGAGGCAGTGCGCCTGCTGGCCGAGCGGGTGGAGGGTAACCTGCTGGCCGCGCACCAGGAGATCGAAAAGCTGCGCCTGTTGCATGGCGAAGGTGAAGTGGACGCCGAAGGGGTGCGTGCGGCCGTAGCGGACAGCGCGCGCTACGACATTTTCAAGCTGGCCGACGCGGCGGTGGCCGGCGACCTCGGCCGGGCGCTGCGCATCCTGGCGGGGCTCCGCGCCGAAGGGCTGGCCATCCCCCAGGTTCTCTGGCCGCTGGCGCGCGAGTTGCGCGGGCTGGCCCGGGTGCGCTGGCTCATGGACGAGGGCCTCGCGCCGCAGGCAGCCATGCAGCGCGCCGGGATCTGGCGTAATCGCACCGGCCTGGTGGGACGCGCGCTGGCCCGCCACGATGGTCGGGCGCTGCGTGCCCTGGCCCGGCGCCTTGCGCTGGTGGACCGGCTTTCCAAGGGGGCGCTGCCGGGCAACGCCGTGCCGGCGGGGCGCAACGAAGGCGCCGTACGGGCCGGCTGCGACCCGTGGGCGGAGCTGGTCGATTTCGTAGCCGAACTGGCCGGACCGGTGCGACGGGCCGCATGAGCAGCCTCGAGGACCCGGGCCCGATCGGCCTGTTTGGCGGCACCTTCGATCCGATCCATTACGGCCACCTGCGCACCGCCTTCGAGCTGCTGGAAGCGATCGAATTCGCGGAGCTGCGTTTCCTGCCCGCGGGCAACCCGCCGCACCGCGACCGCACCCATGCGGATGCCGTCACGCGGCTGGCGCTGGTGCGGGCCGCCATCGAGGGCGAGCCGCGCTTCATGCTCGACGATCGCGAGCTGCGCCGCGAGGGTCCGTCCTATTCCGTGGACACGCTGCTCGACCTGCGTGCGGAGCACGCCCATCGCTCGCTGTGCCTGGTTGTCGGCATGGACGCCTTCCTGGGGCTGCCGCAATGGCACCAGTGGCGCGAGATCCTGCAGCTGGCGCACCTGGTGGTGGCGCATCGCCCCGGGTGGCAGGCGCCGGACACGGGCACGCTCGGCGAACTGCTGGCGGAGCGTGGCACCCGGCGCGCGACCGACCTGCACGAGGCGCGCGCCGGGCGAGTGTACGTGCGCGCGGTGACGCAACTGGAAATCTCATCGAGCGCGATTCGCGAACTGGTCCGAGCGGGCCGCGAACCGCGTTACCTGGTACCCGATACGGTCTGCCGGCTGCTCGCCGGATCGGGTTGTTACAGCGCAGCCGCAGAGGGGAATTGATGTCCGACGAAGCCTTGCAGAAAACGGTTCTGGACGCGCTCGACGATCTCAAGGGGCGAGACGTCGTCGTGCTGGACGTACGCGGCCTGACCAGCATTGCCGACAGCATGGTGATCGCCAGCGGCACCTCCGATCGTCATGTCCGGTCGCTGGCCGAAAACGTCATAGAGAAATGCAAGGAGGGCGGTCATCGTCCGCTGGGCGTCGAGGGACTGAAGGACGGCGAGTGGGTGCTGGTGGACCTGCAGGACATCGTGGTGCACGTCATGCTGCCGCGGGTGCGCGATTTCTATAACCTCGAGAAACTCTGGCTGCACCCGACGAAGACCGGTCGCGCCTCGGCCGAGGCCTGATCCCCGGTGCGGCTGCGCCTGGTGGCCGTCGGTACCCGCATGCCCGGCTGGGTGGACGAGGGTTTCAGGGAATTTGCCGGACGCATGCCGCGCGAGTGCCGGCTCGAACTCAGGGAGATTGCACTGGGCCGTCGCAGCCGGGGCGCCGATACGGGGCGCGCCAAGGCCGAGGAGGCCGACCGCCTGCTGGCCGCCTCGACGGGCTGCTTCCGGGTTTGCCTGGACGTGCGGGGGGAGCAGCTCGACACCCCCGGACTGGCCCGCCGGCTGGCTGCGTGGCAGCAGGGCGGGCAGGACGTGGCCCTGCTGGTGGGCGGCCCGGACGGGCTCGCCGCGCCCTGCCTGGAGGCGGCGCAGTGGCGCTGGTCGCTGTCGCCCCTGACGCTTCCGCACGGCCTGGTACGGGTGCTGCTCGCCGAGCAGCTGTACCGCGCCTGGACGGTGCTTACGGGTCATCCTTATCACCGCGAGTGAGCCGCTGCGCCCGCTTGTGCCGGTGACGCTCAGCGGGGAAACTGGCCGCATGGATTCTGTACAACTGGTGTTGGCTTCGGGTTCGCCGCGGCGCCTGGAGCTGCTCGCTTCGCTCGGGCTCGAATGCGAGGTCTCCGCCGTGGACATCGATGAGGCGCCGCTGGCCGGCGAGTCGCCGGCTGGCTGTGCCCGCCGGCTGGCGGCGGAGAAGGCCGCCGCGGCCGTCCGGCGCCACGGCCCCGGCGTGCTGGTCCTCGCCGCCGATACGGTGGTGGCCCTGGGCGAGGAGATGTTCGGCAAGCCGGCCGACGCTGCGGACGCCGCGCGCATGCTGCGACGCCTCTCCGGACGTACCCACCAGGTGCATACCGCAGTCGCCGCCAGCCGCAGCGGGAAGACTTCGTTCCGGCTCTCGACCAGCGAGGTGACCTTCCGCGACCTCAGGGCGGCGGAGATCGACGCGTACGTCGCAACCGCCGAACCGCTGGACAAGGCGGGCGGCTACGGGATCCAGGGGCTTGCCGCGGTATTCGTCACCCGGCTCTGCGGCAGCCACTCGGGCGTCGTCGGCCTGCCGCTCAGCGAGACCGCCCAGCTGCTGCACCAGCACGGCATCGACGTGCTCCAGCTGGCCGCGGGGAGGCTGGCATGAGCGAGGAGATTCTCGTCAACGTCAATCCGCGCGAGATTCGCGCCGCGCTGCTGGAAAACGGCGTGCTCCAGGAAGTCTTCATCGAGCGCGCCAGTCGTCGCGGCCTCACCAGCAACATCTACAAGGGCCGAGTGCAGCGCGTATTGCCAGGCATGCAGGCCGCCTTCGTGGATGTCGGCCTCGAACGGACCGCCTTCTTGCATGCTTCCGACATCATCTCGCGCCTCCGCGAGCCGGGCATCGAGGCGGACGTCGAGCGCGAGCCGCAGATTCGCGAACTGGTCGAGGAAGGCCAGGACCTGCTCGTACAAGTCGTCAAGGACCCGCTGGGCACCAAGGGCGCCCGCCTGACGACATTCGTGACCATGCCGTCGCGTTACCTGGTGCACCTGCCGTTTGGTCGCGGCATCGGCGTGTCGGCGCGGATCGACGATGAGACAGAGCGCGCCCGCCTGCGTGAAATCCTCGAGGACATTTCCTCCGGCCGTGCCGGCGGATGGATCGTGCGCACCGCGGCCGAGCACGCGACGCGGGACGCGCTGCGTGCCGACATGCTGTTTCTCGAAAAGCTGTGGGAGGCCGTCGACGTCGAGGGTCGCCGCAGTCCGGCGGGAACGCTGGTGCATTCCGACCTGGACCTGCCGCTGCGATTGCTGCGCGACCTGCTTGCGCCGCGGGTGGAGCGGGTGCGCGTCGACGATGCCGACGAATTTGCCCGCATGAAGCGCTTCGCCGCGAGCTTCATACCGGAGATGGAACCCAAGATCCAGGCGTATACGGAGCCACGGCCGATATTCGACCTTTATGGCGTGGACGACGAGATCGCACGCGCCCTCGAGCGCAAGGTGCCACTCAAGTCGGGCGGCTACCTGGTGCTGGACCAGACCGAGGCGATGACGACCATCGACGTCAACACCGGCGCGTATGTGGGCCACCGCAATTTCGAGGAGACCATTTTCAGGACCAACCTCGAGGCTGCCCAGGCGATCGCCAGGCAGGTACGGCTCAGGAACCTCGGCGGCATCATCATTGTCGATTTCATTGACATGGAAGAGGAGGATCACCGCGCGCAGGTGCTGTCGGCCCTGGAGCGCGCCCTGCAGAATGATCATGCCCGTAACCAGATCACGGAGGTGTCCCGGCTGGGCCTCGTGGAGATGACGCGCAAGCGGACGCGGGAAAGCCTCGAGCACGTGCTGTGCCAGCCGTGCCCCACCTGCCACGGGCGCGGCTCCGTCAAGACGCCCGAGACGGTCTGCTATGAAATTTTCCGCGACGTGCTGCGCCAGGCGCGGCAGTTCGAGTTCCAGGAGCTGCTGGTGCTGGCCCACGCCGAGGTGCTGGACCTCCTGGTCGACGAAGAGGCAGCCGGCCTTGCCGAGCTCGAGGCCCTGACCGGCAAGCCGATCCGCCTGCAGGCCGAGTCCGGCTATTCGCACGACCAGTACGATGTGGTTCCGATCTAGGGTGACGATCGATCGTCCGGGCCATCCGGGGGCAAGGTGGCCGGACTGATTCGCAGGTTGTGGCGGATTGCCGCCGGCTTGCTGGCCACCTTGGTGGTCCTGCTGGCCGTGGCTGTGGGCCTGGTGCGGCTCGCGCTGGTGCAGGTGCCGGAGTACCAGGCGCAGATCGAGTCCTGGGCGAGTGACGCGCTCGGCTGGCCGGTCGAGATCAGCTCCATGGATGCCCGCCTCGGGTGGGGCGGGCCACAGTTGCGCTTCACGGATGCGCGCGTACTGACCCGGGACGGTCGGCTCACCCTGGTCCACGCCGCGGCGGGATCGATGCAGATCGATACCTGGTCGCTGTTGCGTGGCCGGCCGCGGCCGGGCGCAGTCAGCTTCTCGGGCGTGGCATTGCGAGTCGAGCGCAACGTCGATGGCCGCTGGGGGCTGCTCGGTGCCGACGGCCCCCTGTTGCCGGAGCGCGCGCCGGGCGCCGACACCGTCATGCCGCAGCTGCGCGACCTGCCGGCCGGCGACCTGGTGCTGGAGGACGTGACGCTGGAGTTCGAGGACCTGCGGCATGGCCGCGGCCCGTGGTCGTTCCGGATCGACGACCTGGAGCTGCATCTGGCCGCGGGTGAGCTCGCCATCTCGGCCTCGGGCGCGCTGCCCGGCGAACTCGGCGGCCAGATGGCGCTGTCGGCCGTGTTGTCGAAACAGGACGAGCGCGGCCATCCCAGCGACTGGACCGCGGGTGTGTCCTTCTCGGCGCTCAACCTGCCGGCGGTCGGTGCGGCGCTCGGCCGCCCGGAGCGACTGCCGGTGCGCGGAGTACTGGATGGCAGCCTGTCGTTGGCGGCCATCTCTGGCCAACTCGAGCGCGTGGCCGGCGAGATGCTCGCGCGCGACCTGTTACCCCGCGCCGGCGCGTCACAGGATGAACTCGCCGTTGACGACGAGCCGGCGATCCGCGGTGTGGAAATGCCCTTCGAGCGGCTCGCCGCGAAGCTGGAATGGCAGCGCAAGGCAGGCGGCTGGGAGGTCGACCTCGGGGAGCTGGATGTCGAGCGCGGCGGCCGGCAGTGGCGCAGCAGGGTCGGTGTGACCTACGACGTCGAGGCGTCCGTGCGCCGCGTCGAAGCCCGGGCGGATCACCTCGAACTCGACGACCTTGCGCTTGCCGCACCCTGGCTTCCGGAGACGGCTCGCCTGATGGTCGATGAGTTGGCTCCCGTGGGCAGCGTGCGCGACCTGGAAATGCATCTCGACCTGCCGGAAGATGAAGCGCGACGACCGGAGATCTATCTCGCCGCCACTTTCCAGGACGTGTCGATTGCGCCGCGGGGGCGCTGGCCCGGCGTCCGGAACCTGTCCGGCCGAATTGCCGGCGACCTGTTCGGCGGCAGCGCCACGCTGGATGCCCCTGGGTCGGGAATCGACCTGCCATGGATGTTTCGCGCACCGCTGGCCTTCACCGCAATGCAGGCGGCCGTCGAGTGGTCGCGAAACGAGAGCGGGCTGGAAGTCCGCCTCGCGGGACTTCGACTGGATAATGACGACGCCGTGGTGGATGCCCAGGGACGGCTTTATGTGCCTTCCGGGGATGTTTCGCCGGTGCTCGAGATGGAGGCGGTGGCGCGCCAGGTCCGGCTGGAGGCCGGTCCGCGCTACTTGCCGGTCAACGTGCTGAACAGCCGGGTCGTCGCGTGGCTCGATGCGGCGCTGGTCAGCGGCCGGGTCGACGAGGCGCGTTTCGTGTTCCGGGGGGCGACTCGCGAGTTCCCGTTTCGCGAGGGCGACGGGCTGTTCAAGGTCGAGTTCGAGCTGGCGGACGGCGTGCTGGACTTCGATCCGGACTGGCCGGACGCCACCGGCATCCAGGCCGGGGTGCGCTTCGAGAACGAGGGATTGTGGGCGGAGGTGCGGGAGGGGCGCCTGCTCGAGGTGGCGGCGGGTCCCGCGAGCGTGTCGATTCCAGACTTCCGCGACAAGTTGCTGCTCATCGAGGGCAAGGCCGCGGGCCGGCTCGGCGCTTTCCGGGAATTCGCCCTCGACGCAGCGATGCTGAAGCGCATCCTCGGCCCCGGTCTGGAGCCCGCGAGCATGCCGACCGGCGAGGTAGTCGCAGACGTCCGGCTGGACCTGCCCCTCGACACCATCGCCGACTCCCGCGCCCGGGTCGATTTGCAGATCAGCGCGGGGACGGTCGCATTCGGCTTTCTCGGCGAACCCCTCCGCGACGTGGACGCGCGCATCAACATCGACAACGCACAGGTCACGGGTCGCGACATCACCGCAACTCTGGCCGGGTCGCCGCTGGTCGCCGACGTCGTCATGACCGGGGGCGGCGCCGTGCGGGTCGAAGGCGGAGGGCGGATCGACGCCGATGGCCTGGCCCGGGTGCTGCGCCTGCCGCTGGACACGTGGGTGACCGGTGCCGCGGACTGGCGCGGCCACCTGCAATTTCCCGGTCCCGACGACGCTACGCCGCTGGGATTCGAATTTTCTTCCGCGCTGGTCGGATTCGACATCGATCTGCCGGAGCCATTTCGGAAGTCCGCCCCGGAAAGCCGCCGACTGGTCGCCAGGGCCTCCTATCCGGAGGGCCTGCTCATGGACGGCGAGCTCGAGTGGGACGATGGGCTGCGCATCGCGGCCCGCATCGATCAGTCGGGCGAGTCGCCGGTGCTCAGGCCGGTGCCGGGCGCCGTCGAGGGCGAGCCCGCGGGCCTGGTTTTCAGCGGCGCCGTCAAGCGGCTCGACCTGCCCGAATGGCTCAGGGTCGACTGGCCGACTGGCATCGACGCGAAGGGCGTGCCGGGCGTCATCGCCGGCGGTCGGGTGCTGGTGGGTGAGCTGTCGGCCCCGGCGCTGCAGCTTCACGACGTGCTGCTGGAGCTGGCGCGCGCGGGCGCCGGCTGGCGCCTCGGCATGGCAGCCGAGCGGGCGGCAGGCGATATCGAGATTCCCTTCGAGCTGTATGGCGATGATCCGGTCACGGTGCGCATGGCGCGTCTCTGGCTCGGGTCGGGCGAGGCGCCGGCTCCCGGCCAGGAGGAGCGCCCGGACGCGGAGCCGGAGCCTGCCGTGGTCATCGCACCGGCGCTGGTGCCGCCTCTCGATATCGAGGTCGATGACCTGCGACTCGGCGGCGTGCGGCTCGGTCGGATGTCGGCCCGCATACTGCACGAAGGTGACGGCTTCGAACTGATCGGCCTGGAAAGCGTCGGCGACGGCTTCATCATCCAGGCCGAGGGACGTTCGCGCCTGTCCGATACCGTCGACGCGTCACACCTCGGGCTGCAGATCCAGAGCGAGGACGTAGGCGCCACCCTGGAGTACATGGGGTTCCGCCGCAGCATGGAGTCGCGCAGCGGCCGCTTCGAGTCACGCATGGAGTGGCAGGGTGGCCTGCGCAGCGACTGGTTTCGCGCCTTCACGGGCAACGCCAGTATCGTCATCCGCGAGGGTCGGCTGGTCGGTGTCGAGCCCGGCGCCGGCCGCGTGTTCGGCCTGCTCAGTATCCAGGCGCTGCCGCGGCGGCTGGCGCTGGACTTCAAGGATGTTTTCGGCGAGGGCACGTCGTTCGATCGCATCGCCGGGGACTTCGATTTCGTCGCGGGCAGCGCCTATACCGACAACCTCGTCATGGAGGGGCCGTCGGCGAACATGATCGTAGTGGGGCGCACCGGCCTCGTGGCCCGCGACTACGACCAGACGGTGGTCATCGGCGTGGATCTCGGCCAGACCCTGCCCGTGGCGGGCGCGGTCGTCGGCGGCCCGGCGGTGGGCGCGGCGCTGTACCTGTTGTCGGAAATATTCCGCAAGCCGTTCCAGGCGCAGATCACCTATCGCCTTACGGGCACCGTCGAGAACCCGGTCATCGAGCGGGTCTCGGCCGGCTCGTTGAGCCCGCCCCAGCCGCCGCCGCCCGCGGTGCGACCGGAATCGCGGCTGGAGCCGCAGCCCCAGGCGCCGCAGCCGTCGCCTCCGCCGGTGCAACCGCCCGCCGATCGGCCCGAGAATTCGCCAGGAGGAGAGTGATGCCGCGTGCCGCCGTGATCCAGATGTGTTCCGGGCCCGACGTCGAGGCCAACCTCGCAAATGCCGGTGAATTGCTCGAGGCCGCGGCCGAGGCAGGCGCTGAGCTGGCCGTGCTGCCGGAGAACTTCTCGTTTCTCGGCCGTGGCGAGGCCGACCGGGTCGGCGTGGCGGAGCGGCCCGGCGAGGGCCCCGCACAGGACTTCCTGTCGGCGCGGGCGCGCGAGCTCGGCCTGTGGATCGTCGGCGGCACGCTGCCCGTGCTGGTGCCCGGCGAAGCGCGGCCGCGGGCCGCCAGCATCCTGTACGACGCTTCCGGTCGCGCGGCGGCGCGCTACGACAAGCTGCACCTGTTCGACGTCAGCCTGCCCGGCGCCGACGAGGGCTACCGCGAATCCGCGGGCACCTGCCGGGGCGAAGGCACGGTGGTGGCGGACTCGCCGGTGGGGCGGCTCGGCCTGGCGGTCTGTTACGATGTGCGCTTCCCGGAGTTGTTCCGGTCCATGGCCGATGCCGGCCTCGAGTCGATCTCGCTGCCGGCGGCGTTCACGGTGCCGACGGGGCGCGCGCACTGGGAGCTGCTGGTGCGCGGGCGCGCGGTGGAAAACCTGGCCTTCGTGCTGGCCGCGGCCCAGTGGGGCGAGCATCCGGGCGGGCGCCGGACCTGGGGCGACTCGATGATCGTCAACCACTGGGGCGAAGTGCTGGCGCGGCGTCCGGCCGGCGTCGGTATCGTCGTCGCGGACCTCGACCTGGACGCGCAGCGCGAGGCACGGCGCCGCTTTCCCGTCCTGGCACACCGGCTCGGCCCGGACGCATTGCGCTTGCGCGCGGAGACAAAGGAATGAAAGAGAACGCACCGGAGCTCACCGTCGATCGCCTGCTCGGCCCCGCGGGCCTGGCGCGCGGCGATCTCGACCGCCTGCTCGGACGCGTCATGGGCCGGGCCGTGGACGCCGCGGACATCTATATCCAGTCGCTGCGCCAGGAGGCCTGGACGCTCGAGGACGGGCGGGTGAAGGACGCCAGCCACATGATCGAGCAGGGCGCAGGCATTCGCGCCATCAGCGGCGAGAAGACCGGCTTCGCCTATTCGGACGAGCTCATCATGCCGGCACTGGACGCCGCCTCCGACGCAGCGCGCGCCATCACCCGCCAGGGCGGCAATGGTGCCGTGCAGGCGTGGCACGCCGCGGCGCCCGTGCCTCTCTATCCCGACCTCGATCCGTTGGGCACACTGGCCGACGAGGAGAAGATCGCCCTGCTGGAACGGCTGGACGCCGTGACGCGGGCGGTCGACCCGCGCATCCGCGAGGTGGTCGTCAGCCTGGTAGGCGTGTACGAATTGATCCTGGTCGCAGCCAGCGACGGCACGCTGGCGACCGACGTCCGGCCGCTGATGCGCGTCAACGTCTCGGCCATCGCCGAGCAGGACGGGCGCCGTGAACAGGGCTTCGCCGGCGGCGGCGGGCGTTTCGGCTACGGCTGGCTGCTCGAGGACGCGCGCGCCGAGGAATTCGCCCGCGAGGCGGCCCGCCAGGCGCTGGTCAACCTCGAGGCCATCGCGGCGCCGGCGGGTACCATGCCGGTGGTGCTGGGCCCCGGCTGGCCGGGCGTGCTGCTGCACGAGGCCATCGGCCACGGCCTGGAGGGCGACTTCAACCGGCGCGGCACCTCGGCCTTCACGGGTCGGATCGGCCAGAAGGTCGCCTCGCCCCTGTGCACCATCGTCGACGACGGCACGCTGCCCGGCCGCCGCGGCTCGCTGACCGTCGACGACGAGGGCACGCCGTCCAGCTGCACGACGCTGATCGAGAACGGCGTGCTCAAGGGTTACCTGCAGGACAAGCTCAATGCCCGCCTGATGGGCACGCACTCCACCGGCAACGGCCGGCGCGAGAGCTTCGCCCACCTGCCCATGCCGCGCATGACCAACACCTACATGCTGGCCGGCCCGCACGATCCGGAGGAAATCATCGCCAGCGTCGAGCGCGGCCTGTACGCGGTGAACTTCGGCGGCGGCCAGGTGGACATCACCTCCGGCAAGTTCGTGTTCTCGGCGAGCGAGGCCTACCTGGTCGAGAAGGGCCGCATCACCGCGCCGGTGAAAGGCGCCACGCTGATCGGCAACGGCCCCGACGTGCTGACCCGCGTCTCCATGGTCGGCAACGACCTGAAGCTCGACGCCGGCATCGGCGTGTGCGGCAAGGAAGGCCAGAGCGTGCCGGTGGGCGTCGGCCAGCCGACCCTCAGGATCGATGCCCTGACGGTGGGCGGCACCGCCTGAGACGTCCGCTCCGCCCGGGCCGGTTCCGGGCGAATCGTCCGACGCGCAAAAGAAAACGCCCGCGAGTTGCCTCGCGGGCGTTTTGTCAATGACGACTCAGTCGGTCAGTGCGTGCGGCGGCGGCGCATCGCGCCGGCGCCCAGCAGGCCCAGGCCGAGCAGCGCGAGAGTGCCGGGCTCGGGGACCCGCGCCACGGTCAGCAGGCGCTGGTTGGCGGTCGGCGCGAGCGGGTTGAGCACGGTCAGCTGGTAATGACCCAATGCATCCAGGTCGCTGAGCGAGGCCAGCCAGGAATTGGCGAGGGCAGCCGCGCCGCCGAACGAGGTGCTCTGGCTGGTCGACGTGCCGTTGATCAGCGCCCAGAGGGCGAGCTGGAAAGCGGCACTGCGGCTGGCGGTGTTGGCGCCCTCGTAATAGTGGTCGAACAGCTTGCTGATGCTCTGCCACGCGCGATCAGCAGTTGGCAGGTCCACCGTGCTCTGCGTGTACGAGCCGGTACGCAGCAGGTTGGTGACGTCGATGCAGAAAGCATCGACCGGGCCGGTGTTGGTGTTCAGCCGGATCTCACCAGCATAAATCGTATTGGACACCGCACCCGGATAGCTGACCGTGCCGGTCGGTGACCCGCTGTACTTCATGCCGAAGCTGTTGACGATAATGTCGGCACTGGCGGCGACCGACAGCATCATGCACGCCACGCCGGCCAGGAGCACCGTAGTCTTGTTCTTGATCATCTTCACTGCGACTTCCTCTCGCGAATAAACTTTGTCTGCCCGAAGACATACAGTATTCGTGCCAATCAAGACAATATCAATCCAAACAACAGGTTAGACCGCAGGCGCCACGTCGGGCGAAGCCGGCCTGTAAAGTCTCCCGACACGACTTTCGTCACGTTTCCTGCCGGCCGTACCCGCCCGCGGAGGCCCGGTACCGCCGGGCCTGCTCAACGAGGGCCCGGAACAGCCGTCGCTGGCGGCGCATGAACACCAGGAACTCCGGGTGCCACTGCACCCCGAGCAGGTAGTCGAAGGCCGGGTCCTCGACCGCCTGGACGATGCCGTCGAGGTCACGGCCGGAGACTCGCAGTCCGTCGCCGATGCGGTCGATGGCCTGGTTGTGCAGGCTGTTGATCATGCGCGGCCCGGGGCCGAGCAGTGCGTCGAGCCGGGTCTTGGGCTCGACGTGCAGCGTCTTCAGCGGCAGTACGGTCCAGCGGTTGGAGGTCTTGCTGCGGCGGGACGCCAGCTCCTGGAACAGGCTGCCGCCACGACGCACGTTCAACAGCTGCGCCCCGCGGCAAATGCCGAGCAGCGGCACGCAGCGGCGCAGCGCCTCGTCGATGATGGCGGATTCGAAGGCGTCCCGCGCCGGGTCGTGGTTGGGCTCGACCTCCGGCTCGGCCGCGTAGAGGACGGGATCGACGTCGTGGCCGCCAGTGACCACCACGCCGTCGTAGTCGAAGCCGCGCTCCCGGTCGCTCGGGCGCAGTTGCAGCGGCCGGCCGCCGTAGCGACGCACCACCAGTGCGACCAGGAAACGCGGCCCGAAGGCGCGGCGCTCGGGCCCGGTGATGGCGATCAGCGGCCGAGACACTCGCGCGGCACCCTCTTGGCCCAGTCGCCCAGCCAGCGCTTCAGCGGCTTGTCCAGGAACGCCGCGTAAGCGGCACAGCTGGCCGTGAGGCGCTTGCGGTCGGCCGCCAGCGCCTCCACTTCCAGCCAGTCGTCCCAGGCGACGTGCAGGCCCCAGCCCGGCACGTCGATCCGGCAGTCCGGCAGCCGATAGTGAAAGGCGGGGCGCGGCTTGATGAGCGGCTCTTCGGTGACGTTGCGGACGCGTTCCTCATCGAGCTCGAGGAACAGCGGCAGGCAATCCAGCGCCCGGTTGCGGGTCGGGTTGTCGGCCAGGTAGTCGTCGATCAGCGTGGCGAGGTCCGGGTCATAGTCGGCGCCGATCACCTTGCGCACGTAGTCGGTCGGAAACGGGTCGATGTAGCTGGTGATCCGGCGGGTCAGGTTGATGTCCGCGCGCACCAGCAACCACTCGTACAGGCACAGGAAGGCCTGCAGGTAGCGCCGGATGACGTCCGCGTCCGTGCTCGGAATTTCCACGTTGAACTGCATCGCAAAGGCATAGCTCAGGCTGTCCGTCGTCCCCTTGGCGCCGGCGGTCCGCAGCAGCCCGATGAGTTCCTCCACTTCGTCGAGCCGCCGCATGGGCAATGGCGGCGTGACCAGCTCGAGCGGCACGACCAGGTCGGCCAGCAGCTTCAGCAGCTCCTCCGCCGAGTCGCGCAGCTCGTCCAGGAGGTCTTCCTCGTTGCGCTCCTCCTGGCCCATGCGCTTGAGGAGGTCGAAGTCCAGCTCGACCACCCAGTCGCCGGCATCGTCGCCGCTCAGCACGCGCCGGTACCGGCCGTCCGTCGTGATGCTGAGGCCGAGGTGTTCGGCGGCGAGCTCGGCGATGTCGTTCAACTCGATGCCGATCATCTCCAGCTCGACGCCCACCCGGCGGGGCTTGCCGAGATGATTTCTTTGTTTCTTGGGCAGTCGGATGGTGGCACGTGCCGGCGGCATGGCTGAATTGCCTCCTGTTTCCTGGTCTCAGTCGCCCCGGGCGACGCCGTCGAGGCGCGGATCGGCGCCGCCCCGCCAGCCCTCGGTAACGCGCTCGATGCCGTGCAGCCCGCTGGCCAGCTCCGTTTCGCGGACCCGGTGGCCGCGCGCGATGAACTCGGCGCCGCGCATGCCAAGCGGAGTGTTGCGCTCGAGTTCCACCCGTCCGTCAGCATAAGCGAAGTTCGGCAGGGCAATAGCTTCCTGTATCCCGAGGTCCCAGTCGAGCACGGCCACCAGCGTCTTGAGCACGTAGGGGATGATACGCGGCCCGCCGCGCGCGCCCAGTGCAAGGCGGACCCGGCCCTCGGCGTCGAATACGATCACGGGCGCCATCGAACTGCGCGGTCGCTTGCCGGCGGCGACCGCATTGGGATGATTGCCGTCGGCGTGTTGCGGGTCGAAGGAAAAGTCCGTCAGCTGGTTGTTCAACAGGAACCCGCCGCTCATCATGCGGCTGCCGAATGGTGCCTCGTTGGAGCTCGTGAGCGCCACGACGTTGCCGTCGCCATCGACGATGCTGAAATGCGAGGTGCCGCCCGAGCTCCGGGTGGTCCGCACGGGCCCGCCGCCGTCGGCGAGTCCCTGCCGCGGGTCGCCCGGCAGCGCGCGGTCGAGCGCACGAGCGGGATCGATCAGCACCGAGCGTCGCTGCAGGTAGTCGGCGTCGAGCAGCCCGGTCACTGGCACGTCGACGAAATCCGGGTCGCCGACGAAGCGCTCCCGGTCGGCGAAAGCGAGCCGCTGGGCCTCGATGAGCAGGTGCATCGCCTCGGCCGAGCGCGGGCCGAGCTGCGCCAGCGGAAAGCGCTCCAGCATGCCGAGGGCCTGCAGCAGTGCGATACCGCCGGAGGAGGGCGGCGGCGCGCCGCACACCGTCCACTCGCGGTAGGGCCCGCACACCGGCGCGCGTTCCCGCGGGACGTAGCCGGCGAGATCCTCCGGCGACAGGTCGCTCGCCCAGGGGAAGCCGGCATGCGCCCGCTGTACCAGGGCCGCCGCGATCTCGCCATGGTAAAAGCTTGCCGCACCTCCGGTGGCGAGCTCGTGCAGAGTGGCGGCGTACTCGGGGCTCTGCAACAGCGGACGGGGCTCGCCGGCCGGCGCCACGAAAGCGCGGCGTGTGTCGCGGAACAGCCACAGCGATGGATCGCGACGGCTCTCGCGGCGCAGGCGCTCGGGCATCGGCACGCCAGACTCGGCGAGGGCGATGGCGGGGTACATGAGCTCGCCCCAGGGCAGGCGGCCGTGGCGATCGTGCGCCAGCGCCAGCATCGCCACCAGCCCCGGCACGCCGACGGCCCGGCCGCTGGTCATGGCGAACCAGCGCGGCACGGGCAGGCCGAGCAGGGTGAAGCGATCGGGCTGTGCGGCTGCCGGCGCGGTCTCGCGACCGTCGTAGAAACTGAGCTCACCGCTCGCTGCGTCGAAGTAGAGCAGGAAGCCGCCGCCGCCGATGCCGGTCTCGGGTGCTTCGACGAAGCCGAGGGTCATCTGGACGGCCACGGCCGCGTCGACGGCGCTGCCGCCACGGCGCAGCACGGCCAGTCCGGCCTCGACTGCCAGCGGATGCGCGGCCGCCACCATGAAATTCCGCGCTGTGCGCTGCTCGGCGGTCTGGCGAACCGGGGACGGTGCGTCGGGGGGCGTGGCGGGCTCGCAGCCCGCCAGGGCCACGACAAACAACAGCGCCGCCAGGTAAGCGGCGGCAGTGGGACGACCGGGGATGCTCAGCTCCTCTTGCCTTCTTCTTCCAGCCCGCCTTCGAGCGCCTCCGCATCCTGCTCCTCGAGCTCGGCGTCGCGCGCCGTCGGGCCGGGATCGGCCACCCAGGGGCCGCTGGCGACGTCGCCGACGCGATACAACAGCTCATGATCGCCGATGATGAAGGTATCGCCGTCCTTCAGCGGCCGGCGCTTGACGCGCTTGCCGCCGAAGTAGATGCCGTTGGTGCTGTTCAGGTCCTCGATGACCGCGCTGCGGGCGCTCACGGTCAGCTGCGCGTGGTGCCGGCTGACGAAGCGGCTGTCGAGCTGGATGTCGTTGTCGGCCGTCCGGCCCAGCACGAAGCGGCCCTGCGTAAGCGGATACTCGTGCGGCTCCTCGCCGGCCGCGGTCACCATCAGCCGGGCGATGGTCTCGCTGCCGAAATTCACGCCGGCGCGCAGCCGGTTGGTGCGGCTGGCGAAGTCGGTCCATTGCAATTCACGGATGGCTTCGCGCAGTTCCTCGAGACCGACGGTGCTGCGCTCCTCGCCGAAGGCGACCAGCATGGCGGTGTCGCACAGCGTGTTGATCAGCCGCGGCACGCCGCCGGTGTAGCGATAGATCAGCGGGAAGCTCTCCGGGTCAAAAAATTCGCGTTCGCCGCCGGCCACCTTGAGGCGATGCAGGATGTACTCGCCGGTTTCCTGCTCGGTGAGGGCCTTGAGGTGGAAGCGCAGGCGCGTGCGCTGCGCCAGCTGCTCGAGGGCCGGCGAGTCCAGCGTCGCATTCAGCTCGGGCTGCCCGGCGAGGATGATGCTGACCACCCTCCCGGCGCCCGGGCCGATGTCCGACAGCATGCGGATTTCCTCGAGAACGGTCGTGTCGAGGTTCTGGGCCTCGTCGATGACGATCACGACCCGGCGACCTTCGGCCAGCACGGCACGAAGGTGGCTGCTGAGCGCGTCGAGCAGCTCCGCCTTGCGCATGTTGAAGGGCCGGACGCCGAACTGTACCAGCAGGCTCTGCAGGAACTGCACCGCAGTGACCTGGGTCTGGTGGATGCGCGCGACCGTGACGGTGTCATCGAGTTCGGACAGAAACAGCTCGAGCAGCGTGGTCTTGCCCGCACCGATCTCGCCAGTGACGACCACGAAGCCGTCGCTGAACCACACGGTGGATTCCATGTAGGCGCGCGCCCGGGCGTGCTGCTTGCTGAGGAACAGGAAGCGCGGGTCCGGGCTTAGGCGGAACGGGTGTTCCTTGAGTCCAAAGGATTCGAGGTACATCTGGCGACCGGTCAGCGGGCGTCGTGGCGCGCCCCGAAGACACCACTATAAGCACGGGGCCGCCGCGCGCAAGCGATGCCGATCACGATTCAGGCGAGCCGGGACATGCGCTGCAACGCGGAGTCGCGCTCCGCCGCCGTGCCGCGCACCACCGTGCCGTGCCCGAGCTTGCGGCCCGGGCGGGCGGCCTTGCCGTAGTCGTGGTAGTGGGCGCCCTCGATTTCCAGCGTCTCGGCCAGGGGCGGCAGCCGGCCGATGAAATTGACCATGCCGGCATGCCCGACTGCGGCGGTCGAGCCCAGCGGCAAGCCGAGGATCGCCCGGATGTGGTTCTCGAACTGGCTGGTGACCGCGCCCTCGATGGTCCAGTGGCCTGAGTTGTGCACCCGCGGCGCCATCTCGTTGGCGAGCAGCGTTCCGTCTGCCTGGAAGAACTCGACCGTGAGCACGCCGACGTAGTCGAAGTGGCTGAGCAGCGCGTCGAGGTGGCGCTCCGCGGTGGCCTGTGCGTCGGCATCTCCCCACGGCGCACGGGTCTGGCGCAGGATGCCCTCGGCATGGACGTTTTCCGCCAGCGGCCAGTAGCGGGTGGTGCCGTCCCGGCCGCGTACTCCGATCAGCGACAGCTCGCGCTCGAAGGCCACGAAACCCTCGAGGATCGCCGGCGCGCCGCCGAGCGCTGCGAAGGCGCCGTCGAGCTCGGCTTCGGTGCGGATACGGCGCTGGCCGCGACCGTCGTAGCCCAGCCGGCGGGTCTTCAGGATGGCCGGCAGCCCGATCTGCTCGACGGCACGCAGCAGCGACTGCTGCGAGTCCACCGCTGTGAACGGCGCCGTCGGGATGCCCAGAGCATTGAACAGGCGCTTCTCGTCGAGCCGGTCCTGGCCGGCGCCGAGCGCCGCGGGCTGTGGATAGAACGGCACCTTGGCGGCCACGGCCTCGGCGGCCGCCTGCGGTACGTTCTCCACGTCGAAAGTCACGACGTCCACGGAGGCGGCCAGCGCGGCCAGCGCGGCCGGGTCGTCGAAGCGGCCGTGGATGATTCGGCCGACCTGGGCGCCGGGTGCATCCGGGTCGGCATCGACGAACACGAAGCGCTGGCCGAGCGGATAGCCGGCGAGGGCCAGCATGCGCCCAAGCTGGCCGGCGCCGATGATGCCGATCTTCATTCGGGGGCTGCGGCCGCCGGGTCGGGGTCGGCCAGCACTTTGCGGGTCTGCTCGCCGCGATGGCGCTCGAGCGCCGCAAGAATCTCGGGGTGGCCCGTGCCGAGGATCGCCGCCGCCAGCAGCGCGGCGTTGACGGCACCTGCACGACCGATGGCCAGCGTCGCCACGGGAACGCCGGCCGGCATCTGCACGATCGACAGCAGGGAGTCGAGGCCATTCAGCGCCTTGGACTGCACCGGCACGCCGAGCACCGGCAGGCTGGTCTTGGCAGCCGCCATGCCCGGCAGGTGTGCCGCGCCGCCGGCGCCGGCGATGATGACCTGGAGGCCCCGGTCGCGGGCCGACTCGCAGTACTCGAACAGCAGGTCCGGAGTGCGGTGCGCCGACACCACTCGCGTTTCGAAAGGCACGCCGAGCGCCTCCAGCGTGGCGGCCGCGTGCTGCATCGTGCTCCAGTCGGAGCGCGATCCCATGATGATGCCGACGAGCGTGTTCATCGCGCTATTCTAGCAGCGTCGCGCCGCCGGGCGAGCCGCGGCCTGTCGCCTGTTGCTCGACCACGGCCCGGAGCATCCGGAACAGTCGTTTCGGTGCGCCGCTACGGTCCTGGCGGGCCGCGATCACCGCGTCCTGCAGCGCCGCCGGGTCGGCGTCAGGGTACGCGGCCAGGAAGGCCCTGACAGCGGCATCGCCCTCTGCGAGCAGTCGGTCGCGCCACGTCTCCGTGACGCGGAACAGCCGGGCGGCTTCGCGGCTCGGCCGCCGGTGGGCATCGATGAATGCCTGCAGCGGCTCCGGGTCCAGGTCCCGCATCAACTTGCCG
>DAOMOU010000004.1:0-26246 GCA_035444525.1 Gammaproteobacteria bacterium
GTTCGCCGGCCTGCCGCCCGATGCACCGGAAGGCGACAAGGACGAATACATCGATGCCGTGGTGACGCGCATGCGCGAACTGCTTGGCGACGCCGACTACCGGGCAGTGCACAAGCTCGGCCTGGACGAGATCCTCGCCGACATTCGCGAAGACCTGGCCGAGTTCGGCGTCACCTACGACGAGTGGTTTTCGGAGCGCAGCCTCACCGACCTGGGCCTGGTGGCCGAGTGCATCGACCGTTTGAAGGCCGACGGTCACGCCTACGAGCAGGAGGGCGCGCTGTGGTTCCGCGCCAGCGCGCTGGGCGACGAAAAGGATCGCGTCGTGGTGCGCGACAACGGCCAGACCACCTATATCGCATCCGATATCGCCTACCACCTCGGCAAGCGGAAGCGCGGCCACGACCACCTGCTCGACATCCTCGGCGCCGACCATCACGGCTACGTGGCTCGGGTGCGCGCCGGCCTCGAGGCCATGGGCGAGCCGGGCGACAGCCTGGAGGTGCGCCTGGTGCAGTTCGCGATCCTGTACCGGGGCGGCGAGAAGGTGCAGATGTCGACGCGCTCCGGGGAGTTCGTCACGCTGCGCGAGCTGCGCGAGGAAGTCGGCAACGACGCGGCACGCCTGTTCTACGTGCTGCGCTCCAACGACCAGCACCTGGACTTCGACCTGGAGCTGGCCAAGTCCCGCAGCAACGAGAATCCGGTCTACTACATCCAGTACGCGCACGCCCGGGTGCGCAGCGTGTTCCGCCAGCTGGTGGAAAAGGGGCTGGAGTGGTCGGCGGACGAGGCCGTCACGCACCTGCGCCTGCTGAAGACCGACCAGGAACGCGTGCTCATGGCCAGCCTCGGCCGCTTCCCCGAAGTCGTGGAGCTGGCGGCCGCGAACCGCGCGCCGCAGAACATCGTGCACTACCTCCGCGAGCTCGCCCAGGACTTCCACACCTGGTACAACGCCGAGACCTTCCTGGTGGATGAGGCGCCGCTGCGCTCCGCACGCCTGGCGCTGGCCGAGGCGACCCGCGTGGTGATCGCCAACGGGCTGGCGCTGGTCGGGGTCAGCGCGCCGGAGTCGATGTAGGCATGCCGCGCGACTACAAGCGGCGGCGGCCCAGGAAGCCAGCGACGCCGGGCTGGGCGTGGCTCCTGACCGGCCTGGCGCTGGGGCTGTCCGTGGCGCTGGCGGTACACCTGCGGCACACGTCGTCAACGGCGCCGGACGAGCCGGTCGCCGCGCGTGTCGCGAAGCCGGCCTCACAGCAGGCGGACGAGGCCACGGAGATCGAGCCGGCGCCTGCCTCCGGCTTCGATTTCTACACCATGCTGCCCGGGCTCGAGGTCGTGGTACCGGAGGAGGAGGTCCGTCCCCGCGGCGCCGGCCCCGCCGCGCCGGCACCCGCGCTGGCGCCGGGCCGTTACTGGATCCAGGCCGGTTCCTTCCGCCGCTACCAGGACGCCGACCGGCGCAAGGCGGAGCTCGCGCTGCTCGGGCTGGGCTCAAGCATCCAGGCGGTGACGATCGAGGGGCAGACCTGGCATCGGGTGCGCATCGGCCCGCTCCCTGGCGCGGCCGAGGCCGAGGCCACCCGCCGTCGCCTGGCGGACGCCAACATCGGCGCACTGGCGGTGCGCGAGCGGGACTGACGCACTGGCATCAGTCGTCGGTGCCGCTGCTGCGGAAATCGATGCCCAGCGCGCGCAGCTTGCGGTACAGGTGGGTGCGCTCCATGCCGACGCGCTTGGCCAGCTGCCCGACCTTGCCCTCGCAGAGTTGCAGCTGCTGCTGCAGGTAGGCCCGCTCGAACTGCTCGCGCGCCTCGCGCAGCGGCAGCGCCATCAGGTCCTGGCTGAGCAGCCCTTCGTCCGGCGACAGTTGCTCGCCGAGCGCCTGCTCGACTTCCTCGAGGCCGATCTCCTCTTCGCCGCCCATGATCAACAGGCGATGGACGAGGTTGCGTAGCTCCCGCACGTTGCCGGGCCACGGATAATTGCGCAGGCGGTTCTGTGCGGCGACGCTGAGCTTGCGAAACGGCAGGCCGTCGGTGTCGACCAGCTTGTCCATGTAGTGGCGCAGCAGTTCCGGGACGTCTTCCGAGTACTCGCGCAGCGGCGGCACCTTGAGGACCACCACCGCCAGCTGGGTCAGCAGTTCGCGGCGAAATGCTGCGGTGGCCGGCACATGCTCGAACCCGACCGGCGCGGAGCTGATGATGCGCAGGTCCATGGCGCGCGGCTCGGCGTCACCGACGGGCGTGAAGCGCCCGTTCTCCAGCGCGCCCAGCAACAGGCGCTGGGCCATCGGGCACAGGTCCGACAGCTCGTTGATGAACAGCGTCCCGCCGCGGGCACGCTCCAGGAACCCGGGTTCGGTGCCGCCGTCGACCACCCTGCCGAACAGCGCCGCCTCCGCATCCGCGTCCTGCAGGGCGCTGGCGACCATCCGTACGAACGGCCCGCGCGCCTGCCGCCCCAGCGAGTGGATGTAGCGCGCGAATGATTCACGCCCGGTGCCCGGCTCGCCGGTGACCAGTACCGGGGTCGAATGCGCGGCGACGCGTTCGCTCTGCTCCCGAAGCGCCTGCATGAGACGGCTGCGGCCGACCGGCACGACGGTGGCCGGCACCAGCTGGCGGGCGGCGCGCCCGGGCGCCCGGCCCGACTCGAGCGCGCGCTCGACCGTGCGCAGCAGCTTGGCCAGCGACACGGGCTTCTCGATGAAGTCGAAGGCGCCAAGGCGAGTCGCCTCCACGGCGGTTTCCACCGTGCCGTGGCCGGACATCATCACCACCGGGCAGGGGCGGAGATCCTCACTGGTCGACCACTCGCGCAGCAGGCTGATGCCGTCGGCATCCGGCATCCAGATGTCGAGCAACACCAGGTCCGGCCTGACGGCCTCGCGTTGGCGCCGCGCCTGTGCCGCATTCGCGGCCGAGCTCACCTCGTAGCCCTCCTCCGAGAGAATCTCGTCGAGGAGCTGCCGGATATCGACCTCGTCATCCACCACCAGGATCCTGCCGGTACTCATGCGCGCGCTCTCCTGAGTTCACTTGCGCGGACCTCGTGCCGCAGCATCGCGCTGCGCGCATCCTCATCCGCCGGCAAGGCGATGGTGACCCGCACGCCGCCCTCGGCGCGGTTGCTGGCCTCGACCCATCCGCCGTGCTCCTCGACCAGCTTTTTCACGATGGCCAGGCCGAGACCCGTGCCCTTCGGCTTGCTGGTGACGTAGGGATCGAATATCCGGTCCACCGAGTCGGGCGGAATGCCGGGGCCGTTGTCCTCGACCATGATGAACACCGCCCGAAGATCGAACTCGTCGGTGCCGCGGGTCGTGATCCGCACGACGGCGTCGTCATGGCCCTCGAGCGCCTCGACGGCATTGCGGATCAGGTTGTGGAGGATCTGCCTGACGCGGCCGCTGTCGGCCTCGATTGCCGTCACGCCGGGATCGAGGCTCAGCTGGACCGTGACCGGTATTTCCCTCACCCGGTACAGGTCCGCCACCTCCGCGACGAGCTGGTTCAGGTCCACGCGCGCGATCTCCATGTCCGGGGCCCGTGCATAATCGGAGAACGCGTTGACCATTTCCTTCATGGCCTCGACCTGCTGGACGATGGTGCGGGTGGCGCGCTCGAGCACCATCGCGTCATCGTCGCTCATCTGCTCGAGGAAGCGGCGTCGCAGGCGCTCGGCGGACAGCTGGATCGGCGTCAGCGGGTTCTTGATCTCGTGCGCCAGGCGACGCGCCACTTCGCCCCACGCGGCGTCGCGCTGCGCCTGAAGCAGCGCCGTGATGTCGTCGAACACGACCACGAACCCGTCCGGTTCGCCGTCCTCGCCGGGCAGGCCGGAGCAGGCGCACATGAGCACCCGCCGGCCCGCCTCGTTGCGCAGCACGATCTGCTCGCGCCATTCGAATTCGCCCGCCTCGACGTGCTCGCGGCCGACCCCGATGAACTGCTGCAGCAGCGGCCGGTCCTCGGCCACCTCCGCCAGGGGACGGCCAATCGCGCCCTCCAGGTCCACGCCGAGGATCGCGCCGGCAGCCTCGTTCGCGGTCTTGATGCGCCAGTCACGCTCCAGCGACACCACGCCGGTGGAGAGACGCCCGAGGATGACCGCCAGGTAAGCGCGCTGGCTCTCCACTGCCTGCTGGCTCTGGCGCGCCAGTTCGCGGGCGCCGGCGAGCCGCGTCATCATGTCGTTGAAGCTGTGCACCAGGAAGCCCATTTCGTCGCGTGCCGGCATGGGCAGGCGCGTGTCGAAATCACCCTTCGCCACTGCACGCGTGCCCGCGACGAGGGTCTGGATCGGCTCGGTGAGCTTGCGGGCGAAAAAGAAGGCGCCCCAGACCGCCATCAGCAACGACAGCAGCAGCACCAGGGTCAGGGTCAGGGTCAGGCTGCGCGTGAACGGGCCGCGCAGGAAGGACAGCTCGCGATACTGCGCATAGGCCTCCTGCACCGAGTTGGCCAGTTGCCCGACGCGTTCCGGCACCGGGAACAGCGCATGCAGCAGCCGCAGCTCGTCCAGCGGATTGCCACCGGGAATGGCGATCGCGGTGCGCACCACGAAGCCGTCGCGCACCGGGTCGAGGCTGACGAACGGCCGGCCCTGGCGGATCTGCAGCATGACCTCCTCGGTGGGCGACACCGGCAGCTCGGCCAGGCTGCGCTCGGAGGACAGCGCGATGATGCGTGCGCTCTGGCCCACGACCGTGAGCTCGATGGCGCCGGCGTTCCGTCGCAACGACTCCAGTCGCAATGCGAGCTCGATGTCGTCACGGCCGCGGAGCGAATTCGCGATCTGTCGCGTGGCCTCCATGTGCTCGCGCATCCGGCTCTCGAGCGTCGCCCGCGACAGGTCGAGCGCATCGCCGAGGCCGGCCTCGACGTTGACGTCGAACCAGGTGTCGATGCCGCGGCTGATGAACTGGACCGAGAAGTAATACACCAGGCCCAGCGGCAGCACCGCCAGCCCGACGAAAATGGCCACCATGCGCGAGGCGAGGCGCGAGCCCGGCACCTGGCTGCGGTACTCGCGCACCAGGCGCACCAGGTTGGACACGATCAGCACCAGCAGGATGGACGCGCCGGCGAGATTGAGCAGGAAAATCCAGTTGTAGATCTCGCCGAACCGATCGGCGTTCTCGACTGTGGAGGCGAGGAACAACAGGGCGATGACCAGCATCGACAGGCCCAGCAGGGCCAGGCTGGCCAGGCCCCAGCGCTTCAGCGATTGAGTCGCCACCGGACCCAGTCGCCCTTGATGCGCCAGTCGTTCCACAGGAAGGTGATCAGCGCGAGCGGCCCGCCAAGCTCCTTGATGTCCACCACCGCCCGGATCTCCACGTAATAGCGCTCGCCCCGGCTCAGCAGCGCATCGTCGATCACCGGCAGCGACCGCACCGTGCCGAGCGCGGCCAGCGCCGCCTCCAGCGAGCCGTAGGTCTCCTGTTCGCCGCTGTTGAGGTTGCGCAGAATGTAGCGCTCGGTCAGCGCATGAAACTGCAGGGAGTAGCGCTGCTTGAGCTCGGCGAATACCGGGTCCCAGATGATGCGACGGCGCTGCGTCAGCCGGATGGTGAGCTCTGCGTCCAGCACCAGGCCGCTGTCCAGCGCCTCGAGCGCCGTCGCGTTCAGCCCGTAGGCGATGTCGGCGTCCAGGAACCACACCCCGGCCTGCAGCCGGGTCGAGGCATTGCGGACCTCGACGCCTTCATCGGCGCGCGCGAGCCCCGGCTGCAGCAGGAGCGCAGCAAACAACCCCGCGGCGGCGGCGCGCCATCCGGGGCTGTCGAAATATCGGGCTCCTTGCTGCATCACTCTATGCCTGACTCTGTGCCTGGGCGGTCCGGGTCAGACAAGCATAATAAAACCCGTCCATCGCCGCCTCACCGGTCAGCACCTGCCGCCCGGGGCCGGCCCGGCGGCCCCAGCCCGGCTCGCCCAGGTCAACCGCCCGCGCCTCCGGATTCGCCGCGAGGAACGCCGTCACGCAGCCCGCGTTCTCGGCGCGGAACACCGAGCACGTCGCGTACAGCAGGCGGCCGCCAGGCGCGAGCAGCGGCCAGAGCGCCTCGAGAAGCGCCCGCTGCCGCGCCGCCATCACCGCAACATCCTCGGGGCGGCGCAGCAGCTTGATGTCAGGGTGGCGCCGCACCACGCCGCTGCCGGTGCACGGCGCGTCCAGCAGAATGCGGTCATAGGGCCGGCCGTCCCACCAGCCGGCCGGGTCCCCGGCATCGCCCGCCTGGACTCGCGCCGCCAGTCCCAGCCGCGCGAGGTTTTCGCGCACGCGCTCGAGGCGCGCGGGCGCGATGTCGAGCGCCGTCAGGTCGATCCCCGGGCAGCGTTCCAGCAAGTGGGCCGCCTTGCCGCCGGGCGCGGCGCAGGCGTCGAGCACACGCTGGCCCGGTTGCGGGTCGAGCAGGCCGGCGGCCAACTGCGCCGCGGCGTCCTGCACTGACACGTCGCCGGCCGAGAAGCCGGGCAGGGCCTCGACGTCCATGGGCGAGGCGAGCAGCAGGGCGTCCGGAGCCGGTTCCCAGGGGGCTGCTGTCGCGCCCGTCGCCAGCAGGCGCTCGTGCCAGGCCGCGCGCGTGCCATGGAGCCGATTCACCCTCACCCACATCGGTCCCGGCTGGTTGGCGGCCGCGACGATGGACTCCCAGTCCTTCGGCCAGTCGGCCGCCAGCGCGTCCAGCCACCAGCGCGGATGGGCGTGGATGACCTCCGGAACCCGCGCGGTCCGCACCTTCAGGGTCTCGCGTTCGCGCAGCCAGCGACGCAGGCAGGCGTTCACCAGGCCGGCGTACTGGTGGCGACCGAGCAGGCGGACGGCCTCGACCGTGGCCGCGACGGCGGCATGGTCGGGCACACGGGTGTCCTCCAGCTGGTACAGGCCGACCGCGAGCAGGTCGTGCACGTCCTCGTCGCGCGCCGGCAACGGCCGCGCCAGCAACAGGTCCACCCAGCGGTCGAGCCGCGGCCAGGCCCGCAAGGTGCCATAGGCAAGTTGGGCCGCCAGCGAGCGGTCGGCGCCGTGCAGTCCCGCGACGGCCTTGCCGAGCGCATCGTCGAGCGAGCGGCCACGGCGTGCGACCGCCGCGACCGCCCGGCCGGCCGCGGCGCGTGGCTCGCCGCCGGCGTTCACGCGCCGAGCCGCTCGCCGAGCACCGCCCGGCCATTGAGGAAATCGCGTGCGCTCATGATCCGCCCGCCGGGCGGCTGCAGCTCGAGCACCCGCACGCTGCCGTCAGCGGCCGCCACGTCCACCCCTTCGGGACCCGCCCGCCAGACCTGCCCCGGTTCGCCTTCCCGGGCAGGCAGCGACACGGCCCGATGCAGCTTCAGTCGCTCGCCCCGCCAGGTCGTCCAGGCGCCCGGTCGGGGCGAGAAGGCCCGCACTTGCCGCGCCAGGACCTCCGCCGACCCGCGCCAGTGCAGCTCCGCCGCGGCCGGGTCCAGCTTGCCCGCGTAGGTGGCCCGGGCGTGGTCCTGCTGCTGCGGCTCGAGCTTGCCCGTGAGAATCTCCGCAAGGGTCTCCGCCAGCAGCTGCGCGCACAACTGTGCCAGGCGGGCGCGCAGCTCGCCGCCGGTTTCCGCGGCGCCAATTTCCGTGGACTGCATTTTGTATACCGGACCCGTGTCCAGCCCTTCATCCATCAGCATTACGGACACGCCGGTGACCGCGTCACCGGCGAGGATGGCATGCTGGATCGGGGCTGCGCCGCGCCACCTCGGCAGCAGCGAGGCGTGGCCGTTGATGCAGCCGGCCGGCGGCAGGCCGAGCACCGCGGGGGGCAGTATCAGGCCATAGTCCACCACCACCATGACCTCTGGTCGGAGCGCTGCGACGGCGGCCACCGCCGCTGGCGCCCGGAGCGTGGCGGGCGTCTGCACGAGGAGGCCGTGCGCGACGGCAAGTTCCTTGACCGCGGTGGGTGTCAGCCGGCGACGGCGGCCGGCCGGCCGGTCCGGCTGGGTCAGCACGCCGGCGATCTCCCAGCCGCCGGCCAGCAGTGCGGCCAGCGTGGGCACGGCGAAATCGGAACTGCCCGCGAACACCAGGCGGGACATGCGCCAGGGCCTACAACGCGCGTGCTGCGGGGCTGGGCTCTCTCTGCTTGCGCTCTTTCTCGAGACGCTTGCGAATGCGCTGCCGCTTGAGTTCGGACAGGTAGTCGACGAACAGCTTGCCGTCCAGATGATCGATCTCGTGCTGGATACAGACGGCGAGCAGCCCGTCGACCTCCTTCTCGAAGGCCTGGCCGTCCAGCCCGAGGGCCTTGACCCGGATCCAGTCCGAGCGGGTCACCGACTCGTAGAAGCCCGGCACCGACAGGCAGCCCTCCTCCATGACCTCGGTGCCGCGGCGCTCGAGGATCTCAGGATTGATAAAAATGTGCGGTGCGTCCTGTTTATCCGAGATATCTGCGACCAGCATGCGACGATGGACATTGACCTGCGTTGCGGCGAGGCCGATGCCCGGGGCCGCGTACATGGTCTCGAGCATGTCCGCGGCCAGTTGCCGGAGCTCGTCGTCCACGACAGCCACCGGCTCCGCCTTGGTGCGGAGTCGCGGGTCGGGATACTCAAGTATGTTCAGGATCGCCATGAGGGCCTTGCCGGTTCCTCGTGTAGTACGCCACAAAGTGCGGCTAACAGTATGACATTTCAAGTCCGCCGTGCTAACTTGCCGCTCACGCAAAGGCGCCGGGAAAACCGGCGTCCGGGCGATGGCGGCCAAGGCTTGGCTGATTATACCAAGCCGCAGCAGCCCCTTCTCAACTAACGGACAGCATGGAGTCAGGCCAGCCATGTCCAAGCCGATCTACCGCCCGACCCGAATTCGCCTGCTGAGCGGCCTTGCCGCCGCGCTGCTGGCTGCCGGGTGCGCGAGCACCCCCGAAGCAACACCGCCCCCGGAAGCGACGCCGGCCCCTGCCGCGCGCCCGGCGGCGACACCGCCCCCCGCCGCGCCCGTGGCGGCCGCACCGGCGGCGCCCGTCCGGCTCAATCCCCAGCATCCGGATCGCTATGTCGTCAAGAAGGGCGACACGCTGTGGGACATCTCGGCGATGTTCCTGCGTGATCCCTGGTTCTGGCCGGAGATCTGGTACGCCAACCCGCAGGTCCGGAATCCGCACCTGATCTATCCCGGCGACGTGCTGACGCTGGTGTACATGGACGGCCGGCCGCGCATCATCCTGGAGCGCGGTGAGACCGGCGCGCGCGCCGACCGGCTCGAGCCCCGGGTCCGCGAGGAGGCCCTCGAAGACGCGATCTTCACCATCCCCTACGACCGGATCGCCGCCTTCCTGAGCCGCCCGACAGTGCTGGACCGTGAAACCGTCGACAACGCGCCCTACATCCTGACCAGCCGGCGCGGCCACCTGGTGCACGGCTCGAACACCGAGGTCTACGTCCGCGGCGCCGACTTCGTCGAGCAGGACGACTTCAGTGTCATCCACGTCGGCGCGCCGCTGCGCGACCCGGACGACAACCGCCTGCTCGGCTACGAGGGAATCTACGTCGGCGAGGGCCAGATCGTGCGCGCCGGCGATCCCGCAACCCTGTACCTGCGCCAGACCCACCGCGAGGCGCTCAACGGCGACAAGCTGCTGCCGGTGGAGACCGACTTCCCGCTGCACTTCGTTCCCCGCGCCCCGGACGAGGAGATCGACGGCCGCATCATCAATGTGCTGGACGGCGTCTCGCTGGTCAGCAGCTACCAGATCGTCACCCTGAACCGCGGCGCGAAGCACGGCCTCGAGCCGGGCCACGTGCTGGCGGTGTGGCAGGCCGGCGAGAACATTCGCGACCGCATCCGCGGCGGGCGCGCCCAGCTGCCCGACGAATATGCGGGCTTTCTCATGGTTTTTCGCAGCTATGAGGAAATCAGCTACGGGCTCATCATGCGGGCGACCAACGAGATTCGCGTGCTCGACAAGGTGCGCAATCCCTGACGTCGCCAGGCGTCTGCCCCGTCCTTCCCACGACGCCGGCATCTGCCGGCGTCGTGCTTTGAGGAGCCAGCGATGAGCGATGCAGCGGCTGCCTGGCTGCGCCTGTCCCTGACGCCGGGCGTGCCGGCGGAGGCCGCGCGCGCCGCAGCGGCCCACCCGGGCGGGCTGGAGGGCCTGCTGGCGGCCGGCAAGGGCGCGTTGATGGGCATCGGGATTCCCGCGGACGCCGCCCAGGTCCTGGCGGGACCCGCGCCCGACTGGCTGCCCAAGGCGCTCGACTGGCTGGCCGCGCCGGATCACGACCTGCTGACGCTGGCCGATGCGGACTATCCGCCGCTGCTCAGGCGCATCTCCGCGCCGCCGGTCGCACTGTTCCTGCGCGGCGACCGGGCGCTGCTGCGCGAACCGCATTTCGCCATCGTCGGCAGCCGCAACCCGACACCGCAGGGTGCAGAGAACGCGCGCGCGTTCGCCCGGTACCTGGCCGGCTGCGGCCTGGTGATCTGCAGCGGGCTGGCGGCCGGCATCGACGCGGCGGCGCATCGCGGCGCGCTCGACGCAGGGGCGCCGACCACCGCCGTGCTCGGTTGCGGGCCGGACCGCATCTATCCGGCCGAGAATGCGCCGCTGGCCCGGCAGGTCGCCGCGGCGGGCCTGATCCTGTCGGAGTTCCTGCCGGGCACGCCGCCGAAAAAGGAGCACTTCCCGCAGCGCAACCGCATCATCAGCGGGCTCTCGCTCGGGGTGCTGGTGGTCGAAGCCGCCAGGCGCAGCGGCTCGCTGATCACGGCCCGGCTGGCCGGCGACCAGGGCCGCGAAGTGTTCGCCATCCCGGGCAGCATCCACAATCCGCTGGCCCGCGGCTGCCACGCGCTCATTCGCCAGGGCGCCGTGCTGGTCGAGACGGCGCACGACATCCTGGCCGAGATCGGCCCCCTGGCAGGCGTGTCGATGCAGTCCGAGGCGACCGATGTGCCGCCGCCGGAGCTTGCGCCGGAGCCCGACGCGGACTACCGGAAGCTGCTGGCCGCACTCGCGCACGACCCCTGCGGGGTCGATGAACTGGCGGCGCGCACCGGTTTGACGGCTGCGGAGGTTTCCTCGATGATGCTGATCCTTGAACTCCAGGGAGCAGTGGAGTCCTTGCCGGGCGCACGCTTTGTCCGGAAAACGACGAGGTCCTGAGATGACGGAGAGTGTGCTCGACGTTCTGATGTACTTGTTCGAGACCGCCGGCGACGAGGGCGGGCCACCGGAGCCCAACCGCGCCGGGCTGCGGGAAGAACTCGAGCGCGCCGGCTTCCACGATCGTGAGATCGACCGGGCGCTGGACTGGCTCGACGGCCTGGCGACGCGGCGCGCCGACGAGGGTGGCGAGCCGCCCACCGAACGCGCCATCCGCATTTACGGCCGCGACGAGTGCGTGCGCATGGACGCCCGCGGCCGGGGCTACATGATGTACCTGGAGCAGATCGGGATTCTCTCGGCACACCAGCGCGAGCTGGTGATCGACCGCCTGATGGCCCTCGACTGCCAGGAGATCGATGTCGACGACATCAAGTGGGTGGTCCTCATGGTGCTGTTCAGCCAGCCCGGCGAGGAGACCGCCTACGCGAGGATGGAAGATCTCGTGTTCGAGGACCGGGCCTGGGTAGCACACTAGGGCCCGGCCTGCCGCGCGGCCCGGACATGCCGACACAGGGGTCGTGGCGCGAGCCACGGCCCGTTTTTTCGACCAGCTGAACCAGTGTGAAATGAGCAAGAACCTAGTCATCGTGGAGTCCCCGGCCAAGGCCAAGACCATCGAGAAATATCTCGGCGGCGACTTCAAGGTGCTCGCCTCCTACGGCCACGTTCGCGACCTGGTCGCGAAAGAGGGGGCCGTGGACCCGGATGCCGGCTTCGCGATGAAGTACCAGGAGATCGAGCGCAACAAGCGCCACCTCGAAGCCATCGCCAGGGCGCTGCGTGGCGCGAACGCCCTCTACCTCGCGACCGACCCCGACCGCGAGGGCGAAGCCATCAGCTGGCACGTCTGCGAGGCCTTGCGGGAACGCGGCCTGCTCGATGGCCGGCCGGTGTATCGCATCGTGTTCCACGAGATCACCAGGCGCGCCGTGCAGGAAGCGCTCGAGCACCCGCGCGAGGTATCGGGCGACCTGGTGAATGCACAGCAGGCACGCCGCGCGCTGGATCACCTGGTGGGCTTCAACCTCTCACCGCTGCTGTGGAAGAAGGTCCGGCCGGGCTTGTCGGCCGGCCGCGTGCAGACCCCGGCGCTGCGGCTGATCGTGGAGCGCGAGGCCGAAATCGAGGCCTTCAAGCCGGTCGAGTACTGGACGCTCGAGGCCGAGCTGGAGAAATCCGGCCAGGCGTTCCCGGCGCGGCTCGCCGAATACGGCGGCGAGCGCATCGACGACAAGCTGGAAAAGTTCTTCATCGGCAACGAGGGCGCCGCGCGCGAGGCAGAGAAGACGCTGCGCGAGGCCGCGGCCGGCAAGTTGCAGGTCACTTCGGTCGAGCGCCGCCAGCGCCGCCAGAACCCGGCGCCGCCGTTCACCACCTCGACCCTGCAACAGGAAGCTGCGCGCAAGCTCGGCTTCACCGCCCAGAAGACCATGCGCACCGCGCAGCGCCTGTACGAAGGCGTGGATTTCGGCGAGGGCGCCACCGGCCTGATCACCTACATGCGTACCGACTCGGTGTCGCTGGCCGCCGATGCGCTCAACGAGATCCGCGACGTCATCGGCCAGCGCTTCGGCGCCAGGGCCCTGCCGGACAAGCCACGCTTCTACCGCACCAAGGCGAAGAATGCACAGGAAGCCCACGAGGCGATCCGGCCGACTTCCGCCGGCTGGCATCCGGACGACCTCGCGGGACGGCTGGACCGCGACCAGCAGCGCCTGTACGAACTGATCTGGAAGCGTGCCGTCGCCAGCCAGATGGCCAGCGCGGTGTTCGACACCGTGTCGCTGGACCTGGTGCCGTCCGGGGCGCCCGCGGCCGGGCACCGTTTCCGCGCCTCCGGCTCGATCCTCGTGGAACCCGGCTACATCGCCGTCTACCAGGAAGGCCGCGATGACGCCGAAGACGAGCAGGATCGCCGGCTGCCGCAGGTCAAGGAAGGCGAACTCATCCAGCTCAACAAGCTCGAGGCCGAGCAGCACTTCACCAAGCCGCCGCCGCGTTTCAGCGAGGCGAGCCTGGTCAAGACACTCGAGGAGTTCGGCATCGGCCGGCCCTCGACGTATGCAACCATCATCTCGACGCTGGTCGATCGCGAGTACGTGGAACTCGATCGCAAGCGCTTCATCCCGACCGACGTCGGCCGGATCGTCAGCAATTTCCTCAGCGGGCACTTTACGCGCTACGTCGATTACGACTTCACGGCGCGCATGGAGGACCGGCTCGACGCCATCTCGCGCGGCGAGCAGGACTGGCAGGAACTGCTGGGACGCTTCTGGGAGCCCTTCCAGGAGTTGATCAAGGAGAAGGAGAGCTCGGTCAGCAAGCGCGACGTCATGCCGAACCGCGAGCTCGGCAAGGACCCCGCCAGCGGCAAGCCGGTGCTGGTCAAGATCGGTCGTTTCGGGCCCTACGTGCAGATCGGCACCGCCGAGGACGAGGACAAGCCGCGCTTCGCGGGCATCCCGCGCAGCAAGAGCATGCAGACCATCACGCTCGAGGAAGCGATGGAACTGTTCAAGCTGCCACGCGAGCTCGGCGCGACGCCCGACGGCAAGCCGGTGCTGGTGAACATCGGCCGCTTCGGCCCCTTCGTGAAGTACGGCTCCCGGTACGCCTCGCTGAAGAAGGACGACGATCCCTACACTATCGATCTGGAGCGCGCCCTGGAAATCGTCCGTGACAAGGAAGCGGCCGAGGCCGCCCGCACGCTGCGCGAGTGGCCGGAGCACGACATCCGCATCCTGAAGGGGCGCTTCGGTCCTTACGTGACCGACCCGGGCCGGCGCGCGAGCATCCCGAAGGGCAAGGACCCCGCCGCGGTGACCCTTGAGGAAGCCATCAGGCTGCTCGAGGAGGCGCCGGCGAAGAAGGGCGCGCGCGGCAAGAAAAAAGCGACAAGCAAGAAGGCCGCCTCGAAAAAGGCCCCGGCAAAGAAGGCCGCCGCGAAGAAGAAGACGACCACCAGGAAGAAGGCGCCCGCCAGGAAGAAGCCGGCGGCCAGGAAAAAGGCGGCCGGCGCGAAACAGGCCGCCGCCAAGAAGACTGCCGCAAGGAAGGCCGCCGGGGACCGCGGCGCCTGATCATGGCCGGCAGCCTCGCGATCCGCCGGGCCGGGGCCCTGATTCGGGCGGGTGGCGTGGTCGCCTATCCCACCGAGGCCGTCTGGGGATTCGGCTGCGATCCCCTGGATGCGGAAGCCGTCGCGCGAATCCTCGCCGTCAAGCAGCGCCCGGCGTCCATGGGACTGATCCTGATCGCGGCCGATGAGGCGCAGCTGCGCCCATGGGTCGAGCCGGTGTCCGCGGAAATCGAGGCCCGCGTCGGCGCCGCCTGGCCCGGCCCGGTGACCTGGGTGATGCCCGCGCAGCCGTGGGTGCCGGACTGGGTGCACGGCGGGCGCGGCTCCGTCGCCGTGCGCGTCACGGCGCACGCGCAATCGGCTGCGCTGTGCCGGACGACTGGCTTCGCCATCGTTTCGACCAGCGCCAACCGCAGCGGCAAACCTCCGGCCCGCTCGTCGATCCAGGTGCGCCGCTGGTTCGGCGACGAAATCGACCTGGTGCTCGGCGGCGCCACTGGTGGTCGCGACCGCCCCAGCGAGATTCGCGACGCCGTCAGCGGCCGACCGATCCGGGCCGCCTGACGACCCGCCGCGTGACCGGAGTAACCATGCAGCATTCCGTGGGACAGAAGGAAATCGAGGCAGTCGAGAGCTGGCTCAAGTCCTTGCAGGACCAGCTGACGGCGGAGATCGAGGCGCTCGACGGCGGCGCCCGTTTCCGCAGCGACAGCTGGCAGCGCGCGGAAGGCGGCGGCGGCGACAGCCGCGTGATCGAAGAAGGGGCATTGCTCGAAAAGGGCGGCATCAATTTCTCGTCCGTGCACGGTGCCGCGCTGCCGCCCTCGGCGACGGCGCGACGGCCCGAGCTGGCCGGCCGCAGTTTCCGCGCCACCGGCGTTTCCATGGTGCTGCATCCCCGCAATCCCTACGTGCCCACGACGCACGGCAACTGGCGCTTCTTCGTCGCGGAAAAGCCCGGCGAGGCGCCGGTGTGGTGGTTCGGCGGCGGCTTCGACCTGACGCCCTACTATCCCTACCTCGAGGACGTGCAGCACTGGCATCGCCAGTCACGCGCCGCCTGCCTGCCGTTCGGCGAAGACGTCTATCCGAAGTACAAGCGCTGGGCCGACGAGTACTTCCATCTCAAGCATCGCAACGAGCCGCGCGGCGTCGGCGGCCTGTTCTACGACGACCTCAACGATTGGGGCTTCGCACGCTGTTTCGAGTTTTCGCGCACCGTCGCGGCACATTTCCTGCCGGCCTACACGCCCATCGCGGCCAGGCGCCGGCACACGCCGTGGGGCGAGCGCGAGCGCGAGTTCCAGCTCTACCGGCGCGGCCGCTACGTCGAGTTCAACCTGGTCTACGACCGCGGCACGGTGTTCGGGCTGCAATCCGGCGGCCGCATCGAGTCCATCCTCATGTCGCTGCCGCCGCTGGTGCGCTGGCGCTACGACTGGCAGCCGGAGGAAGGCAGCCCCGAGGCGGCCCTGTATCACGAGTTCCTCAGGCCCCGCGACTGGCTGGAAGAATGATGCGGCCCCGCTTCCACCTCGCCTTCCCGGTGCACGACCTCGAGGCGGCGCGCGGCTTCTACGCCGGGCTGCTGGGCTGCGGCGTCGGGCGCGAGTCGCGCCGCTGGATCGACTTCGACTTCCACGGCCACCAGATCACCGCCCACCTCGTGGACGACGACCGGCCCAGCGCCGCCAACCCCGTGGACGGCGACCGGGTGCCGGCGCGGCATTTCGGGCTGATCCTCGGACGCGACGAATGGGATGCGCTGGCTGCCAGGCTCACGGCGGCCGGCGTGGCGTTCCTGATCGAACCGCGCGTGCGCTTCCGCGGCCGGCCGGGTGAACAGGCGACGATGTTCGTCACCGACCCCTCGGGCAATGCACTGGAGTTCAAGTCCTTCGCCGACGAAGCCGCGATCTTCGCGCCGGATCCCGGCGTCGGCTGAGCCCGTCCCGCGGCCTCAGCCCAGCGCCAGCCACAGGTTGAGCAGCGCCGCCAGCAACAGGGCGACCCAGGTCAGCAGCGTGCCGAGGAATCGTCCCCGCGAGGTGCCGCTGCTGCGGCTCAGGCCATAGGCATGGCCGATGCGGGCGACCAGGAAGACCACCCCCAGCACGTGCAGCAGCCAGGTCGCGGCGCCGCCCAGCTCCGCCGCCAGCAGGAGCAGGAGGAACAGCGGCACGTACTCGGCGAAGTTGCCGTGCACGCGGATCGCGCGCTCGAGTGCCGCATCACCGCCGCTCCCGAGGCCGACCCGGGCCTGCCGCCGGCGGTCCACGACCCGCCAGCACAGGGAAAGGTAGAGGAGGCCCAGCAGGCCGCCATACAAGCTGCTGATCACGGGACTCAACACGGAATTCCTCGCGCTGACGGGGGCGCCAATCTTACCTGAACGACATGGCGTCGGGCGTGCCCGCCCCGCCCCGGCCGGGCGAACGAGCTGCGCCGGACCGTTTGTGGCGACCCATGCGGTGCAACAAACGATGGGGTTTTGCCGATCACTTCACGCTTTCTGTTGCAGAAACGTGTACAAAGCCTGAGTCCAGCTTGCCGGAGGATCGGCATGAGGAAACTTGGCTGGCTGCTGTTCGCCTTCGGCGCAACAGCACCGACCGCAGCAATGCAGCATCCCGCGGCAATTCTCGCGGACGATCCTCGCAGCTTCAGCGTCGAGCTCCCTGCTTCAGCGTTCACGCGCGAGGGCGCCGCCATCGCGGTCGACGTGAACGGCTACGATCTCACGCCGTTCGGCCGGCTCGAGGGCGACATTCTCAGGGTGGTGCTGCAGACGCCGCTGGATCCCGGACAGTACGCCTTGAGCGTGCTGTTGTTCCTGCCGGACGGCGGCGCGGAAGTGCTGCTCGACGCCCTGCTCGAGGTTGCAACGCCGGCGGGCGTGCAATGGTCGGCGGGTGCGCTGCTGCAGACCGGCTACCGGCTCGCCGAAGGACCGCGGGAGGCATTCGACGGCGTCGCGCGCGACAACGCCGAGGGCAGCCTCGCCCTTGCCGCCGGGCAGGCCGCCGGCGCATGGCAGCTGGAGTCCGCACTCGACGTGATCTATGACCGTGACAGCACGGCGACGCCGGGTGGCGAGGAGTGGCTGCTGCCGAACATCAGGCTGGCGGCCGCCCACCGGGGCGAGCTCGCCACCACCTCGCTTTCGGCCGGCAACGTCGTCATCGCGCAGGAGAACCTGCTGTTCTCGCGCTACCAGCGGCGTGGTGCGCACCTCGCATCCGCCGCTCAGTCGGGACGCGTGGAGTTGCAGGCCTTCAGCCTGGTCTCCGCCCCGAGCAACCTCGCCAGGAGCGACCAGCTGCTGCCGACCGACAGCAACAATCGCAGCGACGGCCTGGCGGCGTCACTGCAGCTCGCAGAGGAGCGACTCGAGCTGTCGGGAGCATTCGTGGACGGCCGCACTCCGCTGGGCGGCTCCGGCTTCAACGTGCTGGGCGACGACGCCGTCTACGGCGGCGACAGCTGGAACCTGCAGCTGCGCTCGCAACTGGCCGACGGCAGCGTCCTGCTGCAGCTGGAGCACGCCGAATCACGCTTCGACTCCGACGGCATCGGGCTCGGCGATCCGGCGCGCAAGGACGACGCGACCAGCGCAATCCTCTCGTTGTCGTCCACCGGCCGCTTCGGCAGCGGCCCGTTCTCCTACTGGGCGGCCGAGCTGCAGCAGCGGCGCGTCGGGCTCGACTTCTACAGCGTCGGCAATCTCAGCCTGCCCGGCAATCTGGAGATCCGCAGCGCCTACCTGCAGGCAGGCTATCGCAATCTCGCCGTCGATCTCGACCTTGGCCGTGAACGGACCAACCCCGGCGATGATCCGGCGCTGCCGACCCAGACGCTGGACCGCAGGGGCGTGACCGTTGCCTACACGCCGGGAACCCTCGATCCCGATGCAGCCGTGTGGCAATGGCTCGGCGCCCCGTCGCTGAACGCCTGGCTGTACCGGCTCGACCACAGCCAGCCGGCAGCCGATGCCGTGCTGGCCGGCTTCGACGTGGACAGCACCACCCGGGAATTCGGGATCGGCCTGTCGTTGGCCAGGGACCGGCTCAACTGGGGCCTGCAAATAGGGGCCGTCCACTACCGGGACCGCAGCGAAGCGGTGTTCGAGAACGGCTTCCTGCTCTACGAACCGCCGTCCGACAGCCGCACGCTGCAGGCCTCGGTGCAGGCCGCCTGGACGCTGACCGAACGCCTGAGCTTCGACGCCTACCTGCAACGCAACAGGCTCGAGGAGACCGACGTCGACAATGAATATCGCAACACGCTGTACGGCGCGGGCACGACGATCCTGCTGCTGCCGGAGCGACTCAGCCTGCGCGGCGGGCTGAGCGTCGGGCGGGATCGCAATCGTTTCGGCGACCCGTGGTTCCTGCCGGAGCAACTGGATTCCCGCTTTGCCGACCTGCAGCTCGTATGGCACGCGGTGGCCGCCCGACCGGACCGCCCGGGCTTGAGCGTCAACCTGAGCGCCACCTACGCGCACAACGAGGACCGGAGCCTGCTGGTGGACGACGAACTGTGGTCGGTGTTTCTCGGGGCGCGTCTCGACTGGAAGCGGAGCAAGCGATGAGATTTCGATGGCTGGCGATGATGCTCGGCCTGATGGCCTGTGCCGCGGCGGATCTCTCCACTGCGGCGATTCTCGACGTCAGGGCGACGCCCCGCCAGGCGAGCCTGGTCGGCACCGGCGCCAACTTCGTGGCCGTCAGGTGGGCGGTGGCCACCACCCCGGACCACACCTCCGGGGTCATCTCGACGGGCGCCGACATCATCGACCCGTCCTCCGGCGCGATTCTCCAGCGCGTGGCCACCACGCTGAACGGCAGCGGCGGCGGTCCCTTCGTGCTGCGGGACGCCCTGAATCTCGATGCCGCCACCGTCGGTGCCTGGGTGGACGCCGGCCTGCGGCGGGTGGTGTTGCGGCGCAGCTTCGCCGACCCGGCCACCGGCGCCTCCATCAACGGCTCGGTGGTGCTGAACCTCAGCGCCAGCCGCCTGCGCGCAACCCGCGAGGCGGCCCCGGCGGGCGAACTTGCGATCATCTCGCTGCAGCTGGAGTTCGACAGCGGCACCAATGCCCGTATCGTCGGCCGCGCCGAGCCGCTGCAGGCCGTGCTGACGGTGCAGCACACGGGCAGCGGGACCATCAGGGGGCGCTGGCAGATCGCCGAGCCCGGCAGCTCCGAGGGCGTGCCGGTCTATCGCAACCTCGCGCTGGTCAACGCCAACGTACGCGCCGCACAGCGCTCCATCTACCTGAGCCCCGCGCTGCCCACCGGGCGCCCGGGCGCCTATGCGCTGCGGTTCTGCGTGCTGGAGGCGCAGGAGGCCGGCCCGGGCGAGGACGTGATGTGCCCGGACGCGGACCGGATCGTCACCGCGACCTACCAGGTGCAGGAGCTCGAGGGCGAGCCCGCCGTGGTCATCCGGGGCCTCGCGCCGGATCGCGCCGTCGCCGCGGGGAACAGCGTGTTCCGCTGGCAGCCGGTCCCCGCGGCCACGCTGTACCAGCTGCAGGTGTTCGAGCCTGCGGCCGGCGACGCGCAGCCGGCCAATCCGCCCGCCGGGCAACCGCAGTTCGTCACCGGAATGCTGGTGCGCGGCCCGGCAGCTGAAACCCGGTTGACGGCGCTCGTGCTCAGCCGGTTGCGCCCCGGCCAGAGATACCTGTGGCGGATTACCGCGCATGACGAATCGGGCCGCACCGTCGGCGCCAGCGCCACGGCCACTTTCGTGCTGGACCCGGGCACCTCGGCGCCCGATTCGAAAAACCACAACAACAGCCCCGAAGGGCATTGACCCAACCCACTGGAGAGAGTCCCCATGAACAGACTGCAGAGAACGTTTTGGCTCGCCCCCATCCTGCTGTTGCTCGCCGCCCATCAGGCGGGACATGCAGCGGAGCGCGCCGTGAGCGCACCGGAGAAGCCGCCCGAGGAGAAGTCGCTGCTGCTGCCCGCCGTACAGAAGGCCCAGGCGCCCGAGGCGGAATCGGATGCCGAGACCAAGCCGGCCCGCGCGGTGACGCCGGGGCCGCAGAAGGGCATCGAGCCGGACGAGATCGACGCCAGGAATCGCGCCCGTGCACCCGCCGCACCGGACCGTGCCGGGGCGACGACCCGCCCGGCACCTGCCGCAGCGCCCCGGGCGAGCGGCCAGAAACTGTCCGTGCAACAGATGATGGTGAAGTTGAAGCCGCGGCAGCCGATGGCGGTGGCCGCGACGACCGGCGGCAGCACCGCCGGCCAGAACGTCCAGGCGAAGCCGGCCGAGCCGCCCAAGTACGAGATCGCCGATTGCGGCACCGCTACGAGCCCGATGATCTGCTGCCATCACGAGGCGGGTGACGGCTCGAGCTGCAACCTGTTCAAGATTCTCTGCGGGAATGCCGGCGGCACGGCGCAGGGCGACGGCGAATCGGCGGCCTGCTCCGACTGGTAATCATCGCTTGCGGGCCTCCATGGAAGGCCCGCCATGTCGACTTTGCGGCCACCCTGCGGGGTGGCCGGTTTTCTTTGCGGGGGGCGTGGCGGCTAGCGTGAGCTGCGGTCCGCCGCGACACATTGCGCGTGGCGGAAGCAGCTCACCAGGTGGTCGTTCACCAGACCGGTCGCCTGCAGGTGGGCATACACGATGGTGCTGCCCACGAACTTGAAGCCGCGTGCCTTGAGGTCCTTGCTGATGCGGTCGGACAGCGGCGTCGCGGCCGGCACCTGGCGCATCTCGCGCCAGCGATTGACCACCGGCCGGCCGTCGACGAAGCCCCAGAGGTAGTCGCTGAAGCTGCCGAACTCGTCGCGCACCGCGAGAAAGGCGCGCGCGTTGCCGATCGCCGACTCGATTTTCAGCCGGTTGCGGATGATGCCGGCGTCGCCCACCAGGCGCTCTACGCTGCGGCGGTTGAAGCGCGCGACCTTCTCCGGGTCGAAGCCCGCGAACGCCCGGCGGTAGGCGTCCCGCTTGTGCAGCACCGTCGACCAGGCCAGGCCGGCCTGGGCGCTCTCCAGCACCAGGAACTCGAACTGGCCGGCGTCGTCGCGCACCGGCCGTCCCCATTCCTGGTCGTGATAGGCAAGGTAAGCATCGCTGACCCCCAGGCACCAGTCGCAGCGGCGGAGCCCGCGGTCCGCACCGCGAGCCCCACCGCCCGGCGAGTGGCGATCAGGCGCGCTTGTCACCGCACTTGCCTTCGCCCTCCTTGCCCTCCTTCTTGTCGCCGCCGCACTTGCCCTCACCGCATTTGCCTTCGCCTTCCTTGTCCTTGTCCTTGTCACCGCCGCACTTGCCCTCACCGCACTTGCCTTCGCCTTCCTTGTCCTTGCCGTGGTCGCTGACGGTCGCCATGGCCATGTAGCCGCTGGACAGCGCCGTCATGCCGAAGGGATTGCCGTCGGCATGCGCGGCGGACATGCCCGCCAGGGATCCTGCCAGCGCGATGCCGGCCGCCATGGATACGGGCTTGATGGTCTTCTTCATCATTTCCTGACTCCTCTGTCTCTTGGATTCGAATCATCGGCCTTGCCGGCCGTTATTGTGGGACGGGCCCGCCGAGCCCGGGGGCGCCGCTCGCCGCGAACCCTGCCGACGAACGGTGGTTGCCCGTGCCTAATACACGCACATCCGCATAGCGGCTGGCAAGGCCCGGCGAATCGCGGGACAATTGCCGCATCGCACCTTGCCGGACCACGCCATGAAAGCATCCATCCCCTCGGCCTATCCGACCACGCGCATGCGCCGGCTGCGCCGCCACGAATTCACCCGCCGGCTGGTGCGGGAATCGCAGCTGTCGGTCGACGACCTGATCTGCCCGGTGTTCGTGCTGGAAGGCGAAGGCCGGCGCGAGCCGGTGCCGTCGATGCCGGGCGTGGAGCGCATGTCCATCGACGAGTTGCTGCGCGAGGCCGAGGGCTGGCTGGCGCTCGGCCTGCCGGCGGTGGCGCTGTTCCCGGTCACGCCGCCGGAGGCCAAGAGCCTCGACGGCAGCGAGGCCTGGAACCCGGAGGGCCTGGCGCAGCGCACCGTGCGCGCGCTCAAGGCCGCGCTGCCCGAGCTCGGCGTCATCACGGACGTTGCGCTCGACCCGTTCACCACCCACGGCCAGGACGGCATCATCGACGAGACCGGCTACGTGCTGAACGACATCACGGTCGAGGCGCTGGTCCGCCAGGCGCTGTCGCATGCCGACGCCGGCGCCGACATGGTCGCGCCCTCCGACATGATGGACGGGCGGGTCGGGCGTATTCGCGCGACTCTGGAGGCAGCCGGCCACGTGAACACTGGCATCCTCGCCTACTCCGCCAAGTATGCGTCCAGTTTCTACGGGCCCTTCCGCGACGCAGTGGGCTCGGCCGCCAATCTGGGCGCCGGCAACAAGTACGGCTACCAGATGGACCCGGGCAACAGCGACGAGGCGATCCGCGAGGTGGCGCTCGACATCGCCGAGGGCGCCGACGCCTTCATGGTCAAGCCGGGCATGCCCTATCTCGACATCGTGCGCCGCGTGAAGAGCGAGCTCGGCGTGCCGACCTTCGTCTACCAGGTGAGCGGCGAGTACGCCATGCTCAAGGCCGCCGCCGCCAACGGCTGGCTGGACGAGAAGGCCGTGGTGCTCGAATCGTTGCTGTCCATGAAGCGCGCCGGCGCCGACGGGATCCTGACCTATTTCGCGCCGGTGGTGGCCCGCTGGCTGAAGGACGGCTGAGCCGTTGAGCGCGCCGGACCGATACGCGGTCTTCGGCCACCCGGTGGGGCACAGCCGCTCGCCCTGGATCCACATGCGCTTCGCCGAGCTCACCGGCCAGCGAATCATCTATGAGGCGCGGGACGTGCCGCCCGGCGAGTTCGACGTCGCGCTGGGGGATTTCCTGGCCGAGGGCGGCCGGGGACTGAACGTCACCGTGCCGCACAAGCTGGCCGCCTTCGCGGCGGCCGACTTCCTCACGCCGCGCGCCCAGCATGCCGGGGCGGTCAACACGCTGGCCCTGCAGCGCCGCGGGCTGCTCGGCGACAACACCGACGGTGCCGGCCTGCTGCGCGACCTGCAATCGAACCTGGGTGTGCGGATCGCTGCCAGTCGCGTGCTGCTGGTCGGCGCCGGCGGCGCCGCCCGCGGGGCGTTGCCGGCGCTGCTGGGGGCCGGCCCGCTGGAGGTGGTGATCGCCAACCGCAGCGCCGATCGTGCGGCGGCCCTCGCGGCCGAATTCAGCGCCGACGGGCAGGTCGGCAGCGTCGGCCTGGCGCAGGCCGAGGGTCCCTTCGACCTGGTGGTGAATGCCACTTCGGCCAGTCTCGTCGACGCGGTGCCCGCGCTGCCCGACACCGTGGTGGCCGGGCACACCGTCTGCTACGACATGGCCTACGGCGCCGGCCCGACGGCTTTCATGCGCTGGGCGACCGCGCGCGGTGCCGGCCGGGTCGCCGACGGCACCGGGATGCTGGTGGAGCAGGCGGCCGAATCCTTCGAGCTGTGGCGCAAGGTGCGCCCGCCGACCAAGGTCGTGCTGGCCGAGCTGCGCCGACAGCTGGCCTGAATAACCGGGGTCAGACCCCTATTTCCCGGAAATAGGGGTCTGACCCCGGTTATTCCGGTTTCAAAGGTAGCAGTCCTTGAGCCGCACGTAGTGCGCGGCGGAGTAACGCAGCATCTCGAGCTCTTCGTCGGTCAGCGCCCGGACCCGCTTCGCGGGGCTGCCGCGGTACAGGCTGCGCGCCTCGAGGTGCTTGCCGGGCGGCACCAGGCTGCCGGCGCCGAGAAACACCTCGTCCGCGAGCACCGCGCCGTCGAGGAGGGTGGAGCTCATGCCCAGCAGGCAAAGGTTGCCGACCGTGCAGGCGTGCAGCATCACGCGGTGCCCGACAGTCACGTCGTCGCCGATGAGCAGCGGCCTGCCGCCGGGGGAATAGGGTCCATCATGCGTGACGTGCAGCACGCTGCCGTCCTGCACGTTGGTGCGCGCGCCGATGCGGATGAAATTGACGTCGCCGCGCGCCACCACGGTCGGCCACAGCGAGGCGTCGTCGCCGATCTCCACCCGCCCGATCACCACGGCCGCCGGATCCACCCAGACGCGCGCGCCCAGCACGGGTGTTGCGTCGCCGAAGGCGCGCACGTTGCCAGGGTCCGCTTTACCAGGGTCTGACCCCGATGGTTTATTGGGGTCTGACCCCGGTTTTGAGCTCATCGCGGCGGGCCCTTGAGGGTGACCAGTTCCTCGGCGCTGGTGGGATGGATGGCCACCGTGTCGTCGAAATCGCGCTTGGTCGCGCCCATGCGGACGGCAACTGCGAAACCCTGCAGCATTTCGTCCGCGCCCTGGCCGATGACGTGGCAGCCGACGATGCGCTCGTCCTCGCCGACCGTGACCAGCTTCACCGCGGCGGGCACCTTGCGTTCGGACAGGGCGTAGGCCATCGGCGTGAACCGGCTCTCGTACACCCGCACCGCGTCGCCGTGGTGGGCGTGCGCCTCCGGCTCGGTCATACCGACCGTGCCGATCGGCGGATGGCTGAAGATCACCGTCGGGATGCAGTGGTAGTCGAGCCGTCGATCGTCCATGCCGCCGAACAGCCGGTCCGCGAGCCGTCGGCCGGCGGCGATCGCGACCGGCGTCAGCGCCGCCCGGCCGGTCACGTCGCCGATGGCGTGAATGCCCTCGACGTTGGTGTCCTGCCAGTCGTCCACCGGGATGAACCCCTGTTCATCTATGCGCACGCCGGCCTCCTCCAGGCCCAGGTCGGTGGTGTTCGGCTCGCGCCCGGTGGCCCATAGCACCGCGTCGAAGCCGCCCAGACGACGGCCGTCGGTGGTCAGCAGCTCGAGCCCGTCCTGCTCGCGACACAGGGCCGCCGGCACGGCGCCGGTCTCGATGCCGATGCCGTCGCGACGCATCTGGTCCATCAGGCATTCGCGCAGCAGCGGGTCGAATTCGCGCAGCACGCCGTCGCGGCGCACCGCGACGGTCACGGCCGAGCCCAGCGCTTCGAACACGCCGGCGAGCTCGACCGCGACGTAGCCGGCGCCGACGATCAGCACGCGCTCCGGGCGCGACTCGAGCATGAAGAAATCATCCGAGGTGATGCCCAGTTCGGCGCCCTCGAGATCCGGCACGGCGGGCCGTCCGCCGGTGGCGATGATGACCCGGCGCGCCCGGTACGCCGTGCCGTCCACCCGCACACCGCCCGGCGCCAAGGCTGCGCTGCCGCGCAGCAGGGTCACGCCGCGCTTGTCGAGATTGCCGGCATAGATCCCGTTGAGACGCTCGATGTAGGCGTCGCGCCGGGCCTTGAGCCCGCCCCAGTCGTGCTCGCCGGCGCTCACCTGGAAGCCGTATCCCGGCGCCAGCGCGATCGCCTCGGCAACGGCGGCGGCGTTCCACATGACCTTCTTGGGCACACAGCCGACATTCACGCAGGTGCCGCCGAGGGGGCCCGGCTCGGCCACGGCGACGCGCGCACCGTGGTCGGCGGCCCGCTGCGCGGCCGCCAGGCCGCCGCTGCCGCCGCCGATGACGAACAGATCGAATTCCCGCTGGTCAGACATCTGTCATCCTCATTGCGACGAAACCGATTCTAACGCCCGGCCACGCCCGGCGCGCCGGCCGGCTCCCCCGGGCGCCGTGTTAACATCCGGCGCCGCGACCGGTGCCCCGGAGAACTGATGGACAACCCGTTGCTCGATACCGCCGGCCTGCCGGCGTTTTCCAGGATCAAGGCCGGCCAGGTCGAACCGGCGGTGCGTGCGGTCATCGCAGAGAGCCGCGCGCGGGTGGAGGAAATTCTCGCCGCCGCCCAGCCGCCGCGCTGGGACAATCTCGTGGCACCGCTGGAGGCGCTCGATCACCGCCTGGCGCGCGTCTGGGCGCCCGTCGGCCACCTGAACGCGGTGCAGAACACCACGGCGCTGCGCAAGGCCTACAACGCCTGCCTGCCGTTGCTGTCCGACTACAGCAGCGAGCTGGGCCAGCACGAGGGCCTGTTCCACGCCTT
>DAOMOU010000005.1:0-23147 GCA_035444525.1 Gammaproteobacteria bacterium
TTCGGCAACATCTACACGCGCATCATGAACCCGACGACGGACGTGTTCGAGCAGCGCGTCGCGGCGCTCGAGGGCGGGGTGGCGGCGCTGGCGACCGCCAGCGGTCAGTCGGCACAGTTCCTCGCCATCACGACCCTGGCCGAGGCCGGCGACAACATCGTCTCCGGCGCCAGCCTTTACGGCGGCACCTACAACCAGTTCAAGGTCCAGTTCCCGCGCATCGGCATCGATGTGCGCTTCGTCGCCACTGACGACTTCGACGCCTGGGAGGCGGCCATCGACGACCGCACCCGCGCGTTGTTCGTGGAAAGCATCGGCAACCCGGGCTTCGACGTGCCGCATTTCAGGAAGCTGGCCGAGCTTGCCCGGAAGCACGAGCTGCCGCTGGTGGTGGACAACACCTTCGGCTGCGCCGGTTACCTGGTGCGTCCGATCGAGTACGGCGCCGACATCGTCGTACAGTCCGCCACCAAGTGGATCGGCGGCCATGGGACGTCGATCGGCGGCGTCATCGTCGACGCCGGCAAATTCAACTGGTTCGGCAAGCGGTTCAAGACCTTCCACACGCCGTCGCCGGGCTATCACGGCATCAATTTCGCCGCGGTCTTCAGCCCCGACGGGCCCTTCGGCAACCTGGCCTTCATCATCCGCGCACGGGTCGAGGGCCTGCGCGACTGGGGGCCGGCGCTGTCGCCTTTCAACGCCTTCATGTTCCTGCAGGGCCTCGAGACGCTGTCGCTGCGCGTGGAGCGCCACTGCGACAATGCGCTGGAGCTGGCCCGCTGGCTGACCACGCAGCCGCTGGTGGAGCGGGTGAATTACCTGGGCCTCGAATCGCATCCGCATCACCAGCGCGCGCGCGAGTACCTGCGCCACGGCTTCGGCTCGGTGCTGACCTTCGGCATCCGAGGCGGCCTGGAAGCCGGCAAGCACTTCATCAACTCTGTGGAGCTGGCCAGCCACCTGGCCAACGTGGGCGACGCCAAGACGTTGGTCATCCACCCGGCCAGCACCACGCATCAGCAGCTCTCCGCCGACGAGCAGCTCTCGGCCGGCGTGCTGCCGGACCTGGTGCGGGTATCGGTCGGCATCGAGCACATCGACGATATCAAGGAAGATTTCACCCAGGCCTTCGCCAAGGTGGCGAGCCGGGGCGGATGAGCAAGTCATTGCTGCCGGCGGCGGCGCCGGTCTCGAAGGACACGCGACTGTGGCGCCACGACGGGCCGTTCTGCCTTGAAAGCGGCGTCACGCTGCCGGCGGTCCAGGTCGCTTACCGCACGTGGGGCCAACTCGCTCCCGACGGGAGCAATGCCGTGCTGGTCTGCCACGCGCTGACCGGCTCCGCCGACGCGGACGTGTGGTGGGAGGGATTGTTCGGCGCAGGCAAGGCGCTGGATCCCGCCCGCGACTTCATCGTCTGCAGCAACGTGCTGGCGGGTTGCTACGGCTCGAGCGGCCCGATCCAGCCGCATCCGGAGGATGGCGAGCCGTGGGGCAGCCGCTTTCCGGTCGTCACGATCCGCGACATGGTGCGACTGCAGTCGCTGTTGCTCGATCAGCTCGGGGTCGGCGAGCTGCAGCTGGTGCTCGGTCCCTCGCTCGGCGGCATGCAGGTGCTGGAATGGGCGGCCAGCTATCCGGAGCGGGTGAGGGCGATGGCGCCGATCGGCGTATCGGGCCGGCATTCGGCCTGGTGCATCGCCATCAGCGAGAGTCAGCGGCGCGCCATCTACCTCGATCCCGACTGGCGGGACGGGCGTTATCCGCTCGACCGGCCGCCGCGCTACGGCTTGTCCGTGGCGCGCATGATCGCCATGTGCAGCTACCGCAGCTGGGACAATTTCGAGGCCCGCTTCGGCAGGAAGACGCAGGAGTGGGACGGGCAGTTTGCGGTCACCTCCTACCTGAATTACCAGGGCGAAAAGCTCTACAAGCGCTTCGACGCCAATACCTACGTGCGGCTCACGCAGGCCATGGACAGCCACGACCTGGCGCGCGGGCGCGGCGATTATGCCGAGGTTTTGGGTGGGTTGCGGATGCCGGCGCTGGTCGTGTCGGTGGACTCGGACGTGCTGTATCCGCCTCATGAGCAGGCCGAGCTCGCACGGCTGCTGCCGGCGGCACGCTACGAGATGCTGCACACGCCGGCCGGCCACGACGGCTTCCTGATCGAGACGGATGTGCTCAGTGACATGTTGCTGAGCTTTCGTTCGTCGTAGCGGCGTCGCCCGCACCCGGCTACCCCGGTTCAAAGCGCTCCAGGAAGAAACACAACTGCTCGGGCTCGGAGCTGAACCCCAGCCCGCAGTTGCGAGAATCCCTTACTGGCGCGCCGCGACTAAAGTGGTATTCTCTAAGAATCAATTCATCGGAGGCGATGCGGGACAGCCCGTATTGCCGTCCGCAGCCGCACCCGGCCGGCGTGCCGGGAGGAGTCCGGCCGTGTGCCTCGCAGTCCCTGTTCGCGTGGTGGCGGTGCCCTCGCCGGAGTGGGCCATCGTCGACCTGGGCGGCGTGGAGAGCCGGGTCTCCATCGTCTTCGTCGACGACGTGACGCCTGGAGATTACCTGATCGTGCACGTCGGGACGGCCATCGCGCGACTGGATGTCGAGCAGGCTGAGGAGTCGCTGGCGCTGTTCCGCCGGATCGCCGAGACCGTCGGCATCGAGACTGATGCGCTACATACGCGGCTTCCGTGACGGCCGGGCGGCGCGCGGTCTCGCGCGCCTGATCGCGGCCGAAACGCGGTGTGACCGCGAGTACCACCTGATGGAGTTCTGCGGCGGCCACACCCACGCCGTGTTCCGGCACGGCCTGCCGGACCTGCTGCCCGACAACGTCCGCCTGGTGCACGGGCCCGGCTGCCCGGTATGCGTGCTCGCCGTGCCGCGGCTGGACCTCGCCATCGAGCTGGCCTTCGACGAGCGCGTGATCCTCGCGAGCTATGGCGACATGTTGCGCGTGCCGGCCTCACGCAAGAAGAGCCTGCTCAAGGCCCGTGCCGCGGGCCGTGACGTACGCATCGTGCAGTCGGCGCTGGATGCCCTCGACATCGCGCAGCGGCATCCTGAGCGGGAGGTCGTGTTCTTCGGCATCGGCTTCGAGACCACGACACCGCCGACGGCGCTGGTGATTCGGGAGGCCGAAAGGCGCGGCCTCGAGAACTTCAGCGTTTATTGCAACCACGTGCTGACACCCTCGGCGATCCTGAGCATCCTGGACTCACCCGAAGTCCGCGAACTGGGCCAGGCGCGCGTCGACGGCTTCCTCGGTCCCTCGCACGTCAGCACGGTGATCGGGGCGCGCCCCTACGAGTATTTCGCCGAGGAGTATCAGCGCCCGGTGGTCATCGCCGGCTTCGAGCCGCTCGACGTGTTGGCGGCGGTCCGCATGCTGATCCGCCAGCTGAACGAGGGACGGGCCGAGGTGGAGAACCAGTTCACCCGAGGCGTTACCCGCGACGGCAATCTCAAGGCCCAGGCCATGGTCGCGGAGGTATTCGAGCTGCGCCCCGAGTTCGAGTGGCGCGGGCTCGGGAAAGTGCAGTACAGCGGGCTCAGGATCAAGGCCCGCTATGCCCGCTTCGACGCCGAGCGCCGATTCGAGCTGGTGGAGAAGCCTGCCATGGAGAACAAGGCCTGCCAGTGTCCGGCGATCATTCGCGGCCTGAAGAAGCCGACCGACTGCCCGATTTTCGGCACGGTCTGCACACCGCGGAATCCCATCGGTGCGTGCATGGTGTCTTCCGAGGGGGCGTGTGCCGCGTGGTACCAGTACCGCAACGGGCTGGCCGAGACGGCCTGAGGACGACTGGGTGCGCATCCTGATTCTCACGCATTCTTTCAACAGCCTGGCTCAGCGGATTTACGCCGAGCTCGCGCTCCTCGGCCATGACCTGACGGTCGAACTGGACATCAGTGACGAGGTGACTGAATCCGCGGTGGCGCTGTTTCGTCCCGACCTGGTCGTGGCGCCGTTTCTCAAGCGCGCCATCCCGCCGTCGGTCTGGCGGCGCGTGCCCTGTTTCATCGTCCACCCGGGAATTCGCGGGGACCGCGGGCCGTCGGCGCTGGACTGGGCGATTCTCGAGGGGCGCGAGACCTGGGGCGTCACCGTCCTGCAGGCGGAGGCCGAGATGGACGGCGGCCCGGTCTGGGCCTGGCGCGAGTTCCCGATGCGCCTGGCCGCGAAGGGCAGCATTTATCGTTTCGAGGTGACCGAGGCGGCCGTCGCCGCGGTGCTCGAGGCCGTCGACAAGCTGGCGGAGGGCGACTTCCGTGCGGAGGCGCCGGACCCGGCCGATCGCGCGATCGCCGGCGGCTGGCGCGATTCCATGCGCCAGTCGGACCGGCGGATCGACTGGCAGCAGGACGACACGATCAAGGTACTGCGCAAGATCCACTCGGCGGACGGCCACCCTGGAGTCCGTGACAACATCGCCGGGCGGCCGGTGCGCTTGTATGCGGCCAGTGCCGAGTACCGGCTGGCGGGCGCGCCCGGTGAACTGCTGGCGCAGCGCGACGGCGCGGTCTGCCGCGCGACCGTCGACGGCGCGGTATGGATCGGACAGGTTCGGGCCGAGGCTGAGCGCAGCCTGAAACTGCCGGCCGTGCAGGTGCTCGGCGAACACGCCGCGCGTCTCCCCGAGTCCGGGGTCGATGCCTTTGTGCCCGCGGCGGGCGGCGGCTTCCGGGAGATTCGCTACGAGGAGCGCGATGCGGTCGGGTGGCTGCATTTCGACTTTCACAACGGCGCCATGAGCACGGCGCAGTGCCGACGCCTGCTGGCGGCCTGGCGCCATGCGGCCGCGCGTCCGACGCGCGTGATCGTCCTGGCCGGGGGACGGGACTTCTGGTCCAACGGGCTGAATCTCAACGTCATCGAGGCCGCCGACAGCCCGGCGGACGCATCCTGGGACAACATCAACGCGATCGACGACCTCGCCGAGGCCATCGTGCGCGAGACCGGCAAGCTCACGCTCAGCATGGTGGGCGGGAACGCGGGCGCCGGCGGAGTATTTCTCGCCCTCGCGGCGGACCACGTGTTGCTGCGCGACGGCGTCGTCCTCAACCCGCATTACAGGAACATGGGCAACCTGTACGGCTCGGAGCTCTGGACCTACCTGCTGCCGCGCCGGGTGGGCGAGTCCGGGGTCAGGGCGGTCATGGATCACCGTCTGCCCATGCTGGCGCGGACCGCCGTAGCGAGCGGCCTGGCGGATGAACTCGGGCCCGGCGAGGTCGAGGCGTTCGCCGCGCACGCCAAGGCACGCGCCCTGACGCTGGCGGCACTGCCGGACTGGGAACGGCGGCTCGCCGACAAGCAACGGCGTCGCGCGGCCGACGAAGCCGAACGGCCGCTCAGCGACTATCGCGCGGCCGAGCTCGAGCGGATGAAACGGAACTTCTATGGATTCGATCCGAGTTACCACGTGGCACGATTCCGCTTCGTGCATCGCAACCCGCACGCCTGGACGCCGCTGTACCTTGCGGCGCATCGCCGCCTGCGCGGACCGTCACCCCGGCACTGACGGAGCCCGCTCGGCTCGAGCGCCGTCCGGGCGCGAGCCCGGCCGGCACATTCGGGTATCATTCCGCGCCACACAGGTTGGCCGAGCGGAGCCTCGAGATGCGGAAAATTGTTGCAGTTGCATTCGTGCTGGCGCTGTCGCTGGCGGCGCCGGCAGGTGCCAAACCCCTCGATGCGGGGACGCTCTGGCAGCTCCAGCGGCTGGCCAGCCCGGCGATCTCGCCGGACGGCAAGCTGGCGGTGGTGGCGGTGACCCGCTACGAGGTGCCGGAGGACAAGGGCATCACCAACCTCTGGCTGGTACCGACCGACGGCGGCGCGGCGCGGCCATTGACGACGCATCCGGGCAGTGACTCCAGCCCGGCCTGGAGTCCGGACGGCCGCCACATCGCCTTCGTCTCGCGGCGTGGCGACGACGAGCAGAGCCAGCTGTACGTCATACCGCTGGGCGGCGGCGAAGCGCGGCGCGTGACCAAGGTGCCGACCGGCGCCAGCGCCCCCAAGTGGTTCCCGGACTCGACCGAGCTGGCGTTCATCAGCCGCGTCTACGAGGATGCCGATGGCTGGGACGACATGGTGGCCCGACTGAAGGCGGAGAAGGACTCCAAGGTCTCCGCCAGGACCTGGGACACGGCGCCGCTGAGTTTCTGGGACCGCTGGCACGATGCGCGCCGGCCGCACGTCTACCGCGTCTCGGTCGACGGCGGGGAGCCGCGACCGGTGACCCTCGGCTCGGGGGTTCACCTGCTGATCAGCTCGGCCGACGCCGCCAGTTATGACGTTTCCCCCGATGGCGCCGAGCTTGCGGTGGTTGCGGACAGCGATGCCAGCGGCGTCGAGAGCAATCCCGATATCTACCTGGTGCCGGCCGCGGGCGGCGCGGCGCGCAACGTCACGCCGGACAGCCCGGCGCCCGACTTCGCGCCCGTCTACAGCCCGGACGGCCGCTGGCTGGCCTTCTCGCAACAGCGCATTCGCGGCTTCTACGGGGACCGCGCGCGGCTGGTGCTGCACGATCGCCGCGACGGGGCGCATCGCGTGGTCACGGAAGATTTCGACCGCTCGGTCAGTGGCGTGCTCTGGGCGCCTGACAGCCGCAACGTCTATGCAGCCATCGACGATGCGGCGCACGAGCGGATCTATGCCATCGACACCCGCAACGGCGCCACGCGCGCGATCACCCGGGAGCACAGCTTCGGCAGCCCGGCGATGTCGCAAGACGGCCGCGTCCTGGTGGCGCTGCGCCAGAGTTTCATAGAGCCGCCGACCCTGGTGCGCGTCGAGCCACGGCGCGGCGACGTCACCAAGTTGTCGAGTTTCAACGACGAGCTGCTGGCTGGCGTGGACTTCGGCCGCTACGAGAGCGTCACCTACGAAGGCGCCAACGGGGCGCCGATCCAGATGTGGGTCGTCTATCCGCCCGGCTTCGACCCGGAGAAGAAGTACCCGCTCTACCTGCTGCTGCACGGCGGGCCGCACAACGGCATTCCGGACGGTTTCCATTTCCGCTGGAATGCGCAGGTGTTCTCCGGCTGGGGTTACGTGACGGCCTGGCACAACTTCCACGGGTCAAGCGGCTTCGGCCAGGACTTCACCGATGCCATCAACCCGAACCAGTCCGAGCTGCCCTACGTCGACACCATCAAGGCTGCGGAATGGTTCGCGCGCAAGCCATGGATCGACGCCGAGCGCATGGCGGCCGGCGGCGGCAGCTACGGGGGCTACCTCGCTTCGATCCTGCTGGGTCGCGATCATCCCTTCAGGACGCTGATCGCCCACGCGGCGGTGTTCAACTGGAAGACGCAGTACGCCGCCGACTACGGCGCGTCGAGGCGCCGTCACGGGGAATACTGGGTCAATCCCGAGCACTACGAGTTGTCCTCGCCCCACATGGGGGCGGCCAACTTCGACACGCCGACGCTGGTGATCCACGGCCAGCTCGATTACCGGGTGCCGCTGAACCACGGTATCGAGCTGTTCAACATCCTGCAGAACCGCGGCGTGCGCAGCCGCTTCGTCTACTATCCGGACGAAAACCACTGGATCCTCAAGCCGAACAACTCCCTGCACTGGTACCGCGAAAAGCAGGATTGGCTGGCGGAGTTTCTTCGCTAGCTGCGTGAGCGGTGCCGGGTCGAGGCGCGTTCCTGGTCCGCCAGAGGGCTCGGCAGAGGCCCTCGTGGCGAGCAGGCCCGGCTTGCCTTGGTGATCCATAAGGGATCAGAAAGTAGTTCTGGAGGTTGAAAAATACCGACTCAGGGCATATTCTTGATGCATTGCCGCATCATGATGACTGACCTGGACGGATGCTCACTGCCGCGCAACTACGTGCCGCCCGAGCCTTGCTCGACCTGAGCCAGCGCCAGCTGGCCGAGGCCGCTGGCGTTTCCGTGCCCACGATCCGGCGGATGGAGGCCAGCGCCGGCACTGTGCGCGCCAACGTCGACACTCTCGTCAAGATCATCGATGCACTGGATGTCCTCGGGGTCGAGTTGCTCGGCGAGGGGACCCCGAGCCTGGGCGGCGGTCGCGGGATCCGCCTCAAGCAATGACTGCAACCGACATGCTGCCGATGTTCGTGGGGCTGGCTCTGGGCGGATCCCTGCTTGCTGCTGTCCTGGGGCTCTTCACGGGTCGCAAGCGCCCGGCCATGCAGGTGTTGTTCTGCGCCAGCCTCGGTGCGGGCGGCCTGGCCGGGACCGCTGCGGGCGCCCTGATGTTGTCTGGGGCCGGCGGCTTCGGTGTCGAGTTGCCGGTCGGGTTGCCCTGGTTGCGGTTGCACCTGCAACTCGACGCGCTCGGCGGCACGTTCCTCGGCCTAATCGGCATGGTCACGATCGCCGTCAGCATGTTCGCGCCGCGCTACACGCGGGAATACCAGCGACGGCGCCATTCGCCCGGTGCGTTGGGCCTGGCCACCGGACTGTTCGTTGCGGGCATGCAGTTCGTGGTGCTTGCCGGGGACGCATTCGGATTCATGATCGCTTGGGAATTGATGTCGGTGGCCAGTTACCTGCTGGTTGCCTACGAGCACGAAGAAAGCGCGCATCGCAGGGCGGCTTTCATTTACCTGCTGATGGCACAAATCGGCGCCCTGCTCATCCTGCTTGCCTTTGGCGTATTGAGTGGATTCGAGGGCGACTTCACGTTCGATGCGCTGCGCGAGAAAGCCCTCGAACCACCGTGGCCGGGGATCGCGTTCGCGTTGGCGCTGCTGGGGTTCGGTATGAAGGCTGGTCTTGTGCCGCTCCATGTCTGGCTGCCGGAGGCGCATCCGGCAGCGCCGGCGCACATCTCGGCCCTGATGTCCGGCGTGATGCTGAAGGTGGCGATCTACGGCTTCATTCGCTTCAGCTTCGACCTGCTCGGCGCACCCCACTGGAGCTGGGGCGTGGCCGTGCTGCTGGCCGGCAGCATCACGGCGCTGTACGGCGTGCTGTACGCCATTATGCAGCAGGAGCTGAAGCGCGTCCTCGCATACTCCTCCATCGAAAATGTCGGCGTAATCTTCATCGGCCTGGGCCTGGCGATCACTTTCATCGGCACAGGCCACCCGGCGCTTGCCGCCCTTGGGCTGGTCGCTGCCCTGTATCACTGCGTGAGTCACGCCCTCTTCAAGGGCCTGCTTTTCCTTGGCGCCGGCGCGGTGGTGCAGGCGAGCCACACCGGGACGCTCGACCAGATGGGTGGGCTGATCCGGGTAATGCCATGGACAGCGTTGTTCTTTCTCGTGGGTTGCCTGGGCAGCGCGGCCCTGCCGCCGTTCAATGGCTTCGTTTCCGAGTGGCTGATTTTTCAGACGGCACTGCAGGCCACCGTGCTCGATGATGGGGTGCTCAGGGCCGTCATACCCGTGACGGCCGCAATGCTCGCTTTGACGGGCGCGTTGGCGGCTGCCTGCTTCGTGCGCGCCTTCGGGATCGCCTTCCTCGGCCAGGGGCGGACCCGTCGCGTGCGTCATGCACGCGAGGTTTCCCGTGGCATGATCGCCGGGCAGGGGCTGCTTGCGCTGCTTTGCCTGCTGTTCGGAATTCTCCCCACCTTCGCGGTGGCGGGCTTGGGGCGCGTCGCGGAAGGCCTCACCGGCTATGCGCTGTCATCCGCGACCGACCGCGGCTGGCTCTGGCTGACGCCGGTCGCGCCCGAGGTCGCGAGCTACAGCGCGCCGCTGGTATTCCTCGGGGTGGGGGGCGCGCTGGCCGTTTGGGCAATTGCGTACCTGGCGGTACGGCGGCAGCGCCACGGCGCACCCATGCCGCGAAGCGACGCCTGGGATTGCGGTTTCGGCGGTACCAGTGCACGGGCGCAGTACACCGCAACGGCATTTTCCATGCCGATCCGGCAGGTGTTCGAACCCGTTTTCGAGCTGCAGGAGCAGACGGTTCGCGAGATGCAGCCCGAACTGGTCACGCGTCCGGCGCACATCCGTTACCTGCTGCACGTTGAAGATCGCGCCTGGAAGATCTTCTACCGGCCGGTCGAGCGGGCGGTCCAGCGCGCTGCACGGCTGATCGGCAGAATCCAGACCGGGCAGTTGCGACACTACCTGATCTATTCCTTCGTCACCCTGTTGCTGCTGCTATGGCTGATCACCTGAATCCGGTTGCCTGGCTGCTGGCGCTGCTGCAGACCCTGATGTTCGTGCTTGCTGCGCCGGTTTTTGCTGCCTGGGTGAAGCGGGTGAAATGCCGGCTGCAAAACCGTCGCGCCCCGTCACTGCTGCAGCCGTGGCGTGACATCCGCCGGCTGTTCGCGAAGCGGCTGGTACTCGCGCACACTGCGTCGCCGGTGTTCCGGGTGGCGCCGTACATTGTGTGCGGCACGACTATCATGGCGGCGTCGGTGGTGCCGCTGGTGGCGTTGACCCTGCCGCTGGCGGCTATGGCGGACGCGATCGTGCTGGTGGCGCTGATCGCCTTGGGCCGCTTCTTCCTGGCGCTCGCCGGCCTCGACGTGGGGACTGCATTCGGCGGCATGGGGTCCTCGCGCGAGATGACCGTCTCTGCGTTGGCCGAGCCCGCAATGCTGATGGTGGTGTTCACGCTGGCAATGATTGCATCGAGCACCAATCTCACCACAGTCGTGACGCACATGCTGGTCGAGGCGCAGGCACTGCGTCCTTCCCTGCTATTTGCGCTCATCGCACTGATCCTTGTCGGGATCGCAGAAACCGGGCGAATTCCGGTGGACAACCCGGCGACGCACCTCGAGCTCACCATGATCCACGAGGCGATGGTGCTGGAGTATTCGGGCCGGCACCTGGCGATGATGGACCTGGCCGCGCAGCTCAAGCTGATGATCTATGCAGTGCTGGTAGCCAACCTGTTTTTTCCGTGGGGGATCGCGATCGAGAACACCCCTGCAGCCTGGTTAATCGCCACGGGCCTGCTGCTCTGCAAGCTGACGCTGCTCGGCATCGGCCTGGCAGTGGCGGAAACGGCGGTTGCCAAGATGCGCCTGTTCAAGGTGCCGACCTTCCTCGCCGCCGCCTTCATTATTGCGCTGGTCGGGATGCTCAGTGCCCTGATCCTGGAGGGCGGCGCATGACTCCCTACCTCGAGTTGCCGCTCGTCGAACAGGCCATTCTCACAGTCGCCGCACTGGTGCTGGTGAGCAGTTTTGCGCTGCTGGCGCAGTCGCGCGTGGTGGCTACCATCCATATATTTGCATGGCAGGGCGGGTTGCTGGCCACCGGCTGCGCGCTGGTGGCGTGGAGCACCGGCGAAACGCACCTGTACCTGTCGGCCGGGCTCACGTTGTTGCTCAAGTCCGCCTTCATTCCCTGGCTGCTGGTGCGGCAGGCCCGACGACTCGGCATCCTCAAGGAGTTCGACGCCGTGATCCGGCCGGGTGTCACCCTGTTGGCCGGCGGCGCCATGGTGATTTTCTGCTATGGCGTGGCCCAGCCCCTCGGCGCGTATGCCGAGGGCACGACCCGAGATGCAATCGCGCTCAGCCTTGCGGTCGTGATGTTGTCGATGCTGATGCTCGTGACGCGGCGTAAGGCGCTCACTCAAGTCGTGGCCTTCATGGCACTGGAAAACGGCATGTTCTTCGCGGCGATCACCGCCACGCGTGGCATGCCGATGATCGTGGAGTTAGGCATTGCCTTCGACGTGCTGGTCGCGGCCATCATTTTCGGGATTTTCTTCTTCCACATCCGCGACAGCATCGAGTCGCTGGACATCGAGCAGCTCAACCGGCTGTCCGAGAAAGAGCCATGAGCCCCCTCCTGGCCACTCTGCTGGCACCTGCACTGGCGGCGCTGTTGCTGGCGTTCCTCAGTTCTCCCCGCACGGGCGCGTTGCTCAACATCGCCGCGTCGTCCTGCGGGCTGGCGGCCGCGCTCTGGCTGGCGGTCGAAGTATTGCGGCTCGGTGCGATCGGTGGTGAGCAGTTCTACGTTGACACCTTCAACGTCTACCTGATTGTCCTCACCGCGTTCATCGGCCTGACGACGACGTTTTTCTCGCGTCCCTACATGCGGCACGAGCTCGAGATCGGCCGCGTCACGGGGCGCCGGTTGCGGCTCTACCACGCGAGTTTCCAGGGCTTCCTGTTCAGCATGCTGTTAGCGCTGTCGACCAACAATCTCGGCGTGCTGTGGGTGGCGCTGGAAGCGGCGACGCTGGCTACGGTGTTGCTCGTCAGCCTGTACCGGACCCCGGAATCGGTGGAAGCGGCCTGGAAGTATTTCATTCTATGCGGAGTGGGAATTGCGCAGGCCCTGTTCGGCACGGTCCTGCTGTACCTTGCGGCCGCACGCGTCATCGAGGACCCTGACCAGGCGTTGCTCTGGAGCGTGCTCCATGCGCATGCGGACCAGCTCGAGCCGGTGGTGATGAGTATCGCCTTCATTTTCCTGCTGGTGGGCTATGGCACGAAGGTAGGCCTGGTGCCGCTGCACAACTGGCTGCCGGACGCGCATTCCGAGGGCCCGACGCCGATGTCTGCGGTGCTCTCGGGCCTGCTGCTCAACGTGGCCCTGTATGCCGTCGTGCGCGTCAAGATGCTCACCGATGCGGCCCTCGGCGCGGACGCCGGTGAGCCGGGGCTGGCCGGCTTCCTGATGATGGGATTCGGGCTTGCCTCATTCATCGTCGCCGGCCTGTTCCTGCATCGCCAGCGCGACATCAAGCGGCTGTACAGCTACTCGTCCATCGAGCACATGGGCCTGATGACTTTCGCTTTCGGGCTTGGCGGCGCACTCGCCACATTTGGAGCCCTGCTGCACATGACCGTGCACTCCCTGGCCAAGTCGGCCATTTTCGTCACCGTCGGTCATGCCAGCCAGATCGCCGGCACCCAGTCCATCGATGCCATCCGTGGCTTGATCCGGACACAGCCCGCGGTTGGCTGGGGCCTGCTGGTCGGATCCCTGGCGATCGCCGGCTTTCCGCCCTTCGGCGTGTTCGTCAGCGAATTCCTGGTGCTGACGGCGACCATGCAGGCCTATCCCTGGTTGACGGTGCCGCTGCTGGTGGGCCTAGCCGTGGCGTTTGCCGGGCTGTTCCGGCACCTTCAGCCGATGGTCTACGGCCCATGCCCGCCCGGGCAAGAGCCCATCCGGGTGAGCATGGCGCCGGTGATCCTGCACCTGGCCATCGTTTTGTGGCTCGGCCTCGCGATTCCGGCATTCCTGTCGCGCTGGTTCGACGAGGCGACACGGCTTATCTCGGGGAGCGGATTGCTGTGAGCGGGACCCTCCTGGACCGGTTTCTGGACGGTTGCACGGCCGGGGAGATGGCCTCCGGGGCGCCCGATCCCAGGGCGCTTGCGCCGGCGATGCTCCTGCCACTGCGTGTTTCCCGGTGGCGGGATGCCGCGGCCCTGGCCCGCTCCATAGGGCTCAGGTTCAGCGCGCTGTGGGCGAGCGAGCGAGTGGACGGCCTCGAGGTGTTCAGCGTGCTGGAGGCGGACGGCCGTCACATCGTGCTCCGCACAATGGTGCCCGACGGGCAAGAGCTCTACTCGCTGGCGCCGGTGTACCCGGCGGCGGACCGGCCGGAACGGCATGCACACGACCTGCTCGGCCTGCAGTTGGTGCAGCAGCCCGACAGTCGCCGCTGGCTGCGCCATGCCGCGTGGTCCGCACAGGAGTACCCGTTGCTGCGGGCGTTCCCGGCGCAGCGCGACCCGGGCCCGGTGCCGCCGGACGATCGTTATCCATTCGCTGTTGCGCAAGGCGCCGGCGTGGTCGAGATCCCGGTTGGACCAGTGCATGCGGGCATCATCGAGCCCGGGCACTTCCGCTTTCTTGCGGTCGGCGAAACCGTGCTGAACCTCGAGGCGAGGCTGGGGTATGTCCACAAGGGAATAGAGAAGATTGCGGTCGGTCGCGACCCGGCCGGCCTGGTGCGGCTGGCCGGCCGCGTATCGGGCGACTCCACGGTGGCGCATGCCTGGGCCGCATGCATGGCGCTGGAGCGGGCCGCGGAAATCGAGCTGCCGCAGCGGGCCGATTACCTGAGGGCCGTCATGCTGGAGCGCGAGCGTGTCGCCAATCACATCGGTGACATTGGCGCCATCTGCATGGACGTGGGTTTCAGTTTCGGCCAGTACCAGCTGTCGCGCATGCGCGAGGAATGGCAACGGCTCAGTGGCAAGGTCTACGGCCACCGACTGATGATGGATCAGGTCGTTCCCGGCGGCGTGGCAACCGACCTGTCGGCGGAACTTGCGGCTGCGTTGGCCGTCCAGGCCCGGGCGGTCGCCGGTGAGTTCCGCGGCATTATCGAACGACTCGAGGCGTCCGAATCACTGGAAGACCGGTTGATGACGACCGGACGGCTTGCGCCGGAGCTGGCTGCTGAGTTGGGCGCAATCGGTTATGTCGGCAAGGCCTCGGGCCAGGCCTATGACGTGCGAGCGCGCTCGCCACACGGTCCCTATGAGCGCTTCCCGATCACCGTGCCGGTGTATCGCGCAGGCGACGTCGCCGCCCGAGCGCGGGTACGTGCCGAGGAAACCCTGGCATCGCTGGCCCTCATCGAGCAGCTGCTCGATGCGCTGCCGGACGGTCCGGTGCTGGCCCCATGGCGTGCCACGGCCGGCGCAGGCGAGGGCGTGGGCATGGTCGAGGGCTGGCGCGGCGAGCTGATCAGCTACGTGGCGCTCGACGTGCGGGGGCGGATAGCGCGGTACTACCCCCGGGATCCCAGTCTGTTGAACTGGCCGGCCCTCGAGCTGCTGGTCCAGGGGAACATCGTTCCGGACTTTCCGGTATGCAACAAGTCGATCAACGGCTCGTACTCCGGGCAGGATCTCTAGCATGTTGAGAATGTTCGCCAAGATTCTGAAAGTTGGCGTCGTGACGGAGTCGCCCCCCTCGTTGCGCGATTCCGACACAGCGGCTTTCGAGGCCGACGGGAAAGCACTCAGGGCAATCGTGGATCGGCGGTTCCGCGGCAGCGTGGCGATTCGCCAGGTCGATGCCGGCTCATGTAACGGCTGCGAGCTCGAGATCCAGGCGCTCAACAATCCCTATCACTCGATCGAGCGCTTCGGTGTGCATTTCGTGGCATCGCCCCGCCACGCCGACATCCTGCTGGTCACCGGCCCGGTGTCGCGCCACATGGAGGCCGCGTTGCGCCGTACATGGGCCGCGACCCCGCAGCCCCGGTGGGTCATCGCGGCGGGCGACTGTGCGAGTTGTGGCGGCGAGTTCGGGGTCAGCTATGCAAGCTGTGGCGCGGTCGACAAGGTGGTCCCGGTGGACCTGCAAATTCCAGGTTGCCCGCCAACCCCCGGCCAACTGCTGGCCGGTATCCTGGCGCTGCTGCAGAAGCGCGCCTGAGGGCGCCGTACCCGCGCGCCGCCAGGAGTCGAGGCCTGAGCCTAGCGCCGGCTGTCGCGCGAGCCTCCATGGGCGCGCGACTGGCTGCTGCCGGAGGCCGAACGTCGCTCAGGCGCCGCACGTGGCGCGGACGACCTCGACGGTGCAGCTGCCGGCGCAGGCTCGCTGCGGGAGGAGGCACTCGGTGCAGAAGGTAGACGCGGCGCCGCCGGAGGCGGACTGGCCTGGCGGGACGGCGCAGGCGCTGTGGCCCTTGGCGCCTCGGGCTGGCGCGCCGCCTGTGGAGCGCGACTCGGCGCGGTGGTGCGCTGGGTCGCCTGGGAACGCGACGCCTGAGGTGTCTGAGTCGGTACCGTGGACCGCTGGGTCGCCTGGGGCCGTGTTGCCAGGGGCGCCCGGGCAGGCACCGTGGCGCGCTGGGTCACCTGCGGCCGCACCGCCTGCGCACTTGGCCGGCTGGTCGCACCGGCCACCGTCGGACGCGAAGTACTTTCACCAGTGCCCCGCGTCGTGCCCAGGCGGCGCTCGAGACTGCCCGCATCGGGTCGCGCACCCTGCTGCGGCCGGGTATTCGCAGCAGGCGCTCCTGCGCCTGCGCGCGGCGCGGTGTCGCGCTGAGTAAAGCGTTGCTCCGTGCGCTCGGTTCGGCTGCGGTCCTCCGGCAGCGCCACCTGGCCGCGCGCAGCATTGCGCTGGTTGTCGCGGGTCCACTCCCGGTTGTTGTTGCCGGCGTTGCGTTCATCCCGGCTGCCGCGATTGTGAGCGGCGCCGTCTCGCGACGGCCGCTGCGTGCCGCTGAAATTCCCGGTGGACACGGACTTCGAGCCCGGGCTGTAGCGCACGTAGCGATCGCGGACCTCGGGCTGGCGATAGGCCACGCCGCGGCGATGCACCGGGTTGTGTTTCCACTTCTGTCCCGGCGTATAGGCGTAATTCCGGTAGTGCTTGTAATACGGGCGTGAATTCCAGTAGCGCGGCGGATAGTAATAACGCGGCGTGTTGATGATCACGACGCTGCGCTGCGGCCAGTAAAAGCTGCTGTAGAAGAATCCTGTGGAGATGTGGATGCCGCTGCCCCAGTAGAAACCGGGATAGCCGCCGTAGCCGTAATAGTAGGCCGGGGGCGCCCAAACGACCGGGCGATAGGCGGGCCACCACCAGGTGCCGTACACCACGTAGGGATCATAGTAGGGCACATGCACGATGCGCGTCTGAGCCGGCTCGATGACGATGGTCTTCTCTTCGCGAATGACCTTCACGTGCTCGGTCGACTCGAGCGTACCGGTGGCGTCGGCGCGCGCACGCAGGAACTGGATGGAATCCATCACCTGCGTCTCCTGGTACAACATGGCGTCGCCCAGCTTGCGGGTCCACTCGAGGTCTTCGTCCATGCGTGCCAGCAGGTCCGGGAAGGCGACCAGCGAGGTCACGCTCGGATCCCATCCCTGCTCGGCCACGGCCGCCACCGCTTCCTCACCGGACAGCTGCGGGTTCTGGCGCGACCAGCGCGCCGCCTCGACGATCTCGAGCGGGTAGGTGGCGGCGATCAGCACCTGCGACAGCAGGGCGTCCGGGTATAGGGCGATCGGCGCGAGCATCTGGTCTAGCTCGGCCTGCGAGAAGCCCTGCTCGGCCGACGACGCGGCCGTATCGGTAATGGGTTCGACCAGGTAGGTCTCCGCCCGGGCCGGGGCGCTCCCCACGACCAGGGCCAGCAGCCCCAGCGTCAGCGTAATGCGAGTGCCAGCGTTGTTCATGGTTCGCTCCCGGTTTTCACCACGGTCTCAGCCTACCACCGCCAACCTGAACGTACGGCAACGGTGTTCTGTTGCCGGCAGCCCCCTGTATGGCCGATATTGATTATGACTCTTTCAAGCCGTGGGGAGTTTCCGGTTAACATAGCGCGGCCCGGATTTCCCGGGTTCCGTCCATGGTGGTCCGCGTCGGTCCCCTCGCGACGGCCAGCCGTGAACCCCGCCAGGCCCGGAAGGGAGCAACGGTAGCGGCGACGCCGGGCGCCGGGGTGTGGCTGGCGCGGGCCGCCACCCTCTTGCCGCTCAGCCCTCGAGCAGCGGGCGGATATTTTCCGGGCTTAGCACCCGTCCGAAGGTCTTGACCTCGCCCTCAACGACGAGGGCTGGCGTCAGCATGATGCCGAACTCGGCGATGCGGTTGACGTCCGTGATCTTTTCCAGGGTGTATTCGAGGCCGAGCGATTTGGCGGCCGCCTCCGCATTGTCTGCCAGCACCTGGCACCTGGAGCAGCCGCTACCAAGTATTTGTATATGTTTCATATCTTTGTGCCTTGAAATTAATGTGACTTATTGTCGCGCCGGGGTTACAAGAACGCGCCGTACAGGAAGCCGCACAGGGTACTCAGGGCGACCACCAGGCCGACGAAGACCAGCGTCTTCTGCGTGCCGAGGATCGCCCGGATGACCAGCATGTTCGGCAGCGAGACCGCCGGTCCGGCGAGCAACAGGGCCAGCGCAGGGCCCTTGCCCATGCCGTTGCCGATCAGTCCCTGCAGGATGGGTACTTCGGTCAGCGTGGCGAAATACATCACGGAGCCCGCCAGGGCCGCGATGAAATTGGCGGCCAGCGAGTTGCCGCCGACCAGGTCGCCGATCCAGTGGCCGGGGATCAGTCCTTCCTCGCCGGGCCTGCCCAGCAGGAAGCCGGCCACCAGCACGCCGATGAGCAGCAACGGGGTGATCTGCTTGGCGAAGCCCCAGCTTTGCTCGACCCACTCGCGGTTCTGGTCGCCGGCGTCGCGGCCGGAGCACAGCAGCACGATGCCGGCCACCGCGACGGTGAACGGCAGCATGGTGTGCCATGGCAGGCCGTTTTCAAATCCGGGCAACAGGTGGCCCCAGGTCGGCAGCGCCCAGACGCGCAACAGGACGGCCGTGAGCGCAACAGCGAGCGCCAGCAGCGCCATCTTCCACCAGCGGATGCCGAACCACAGCACCATCATGACGCCCAGCAGGGCGCCGAACAGCCCGGTCAGCGCCCACTTGGCGTTCCAGATCCCGAACCACGGCCCCGAGCTGGCTTCCGGCCGGCCCCAGTTGGCGAACACCAGCACACCGATGAGGGCGGCGAAGTAACTGGCGGTCTGCCACAGCGGTCGCGTCTCGTCCGCCTCGGGGATCAGCAGGGCGCCGCCGGCGCGGGCGCGCTCCTCGCCCCGATAGATCACGTGCATGGCCAAGCCGATCAGCACACTGAAGCCGATGGCGCCGATGGCTCGCGCCATGCCGAGTTCTGCGCCCAGCACCGAGGCCGTGAGCACGATTGCAAGCACGTTGATGGCCGGGCCGGAATAAAGGAACGCGATCGCAGGGCCGAGGCCCGCGCCGCGCTTCCAGATGCTGCCGAACAGCGGCAGGATCGTGCAGGAGCAAACTGCGAGGATCGAGCCGCTCACGGCGCCCATGCCGTAGGCGACCGGCTTCGGCGCCGCCGGACCCAGGTATTTCATGACCGCCGCCTGGCTGATGAACACTGCGATCGCGCCGGCGATCAGGAACGCGGGCACCAGGCAGAGCAGGAAATGCTCCTGGGCGTACCAGCGCGTCAGCGCCAGCGCCTCGTGGACCGCGCCGTCGAAGCGCGGCCAGCCGATCGGCAGCGTGAACACCAGCACGAACATCGCCACACCGGCGACGAGCAGGCGCCATTCGCGGCGCAGGATCGGGGCCTCGTGAACTGCTTCCATGTCAGCCATCCGCCAGGGCGCGGGTTCGCTCAGCAAGGTCGTGTTCGATCGTGCGAGTGGCGCAGGCCATGAAGTCCAGGACGCATGGCGTGCGCAGGCGATAGAACACCTTCAGACCCTCCTTGCGGGTGCCGACGATGCCGCTCCGGGCCATCACCGCCAGGTGGCGCGAGACATTGGAGCGCTCGGCGCCGACGGCTGCGGCGATGTCGCAAACGCAGACCTCGCCGTCGCGCAGGAGGTCGGCGATGGCAAGACGGATGGGGTGCGCGAGGCCCTGGAGGACGTCGGCCTGCAGTTCGAAGCGCTGCCAGGCAGGCTGGGTTTGACGTGCTTTCATAATGTGAGTATTTACTCACCTATACATCAAGGCTATTGGGGTTTGCCACGATGCCTCGTGAGAGTGAATCCGGGTGCTGTGCCGGCGCCGGGACGGCCCGGCTGGGGTGTTACACTTCCGTCCCTTCGGAACTGAACCCGGTTGACCCGCCTGTCTCATGAGTTATCAAGCGCTTGCCCGCAAGTGGCGCCCACGATTGTTCGCCGACCTGGTAGGGCAGGAGCATGTCCTGCGGGCGCTGGTGCATGCACTGGACAATGACCGCCTGCACCACGCCTACCTGTTCACGGGCACGCGCGGCGTCGGCAAGACGACCATCGCGCGGATTCTTGCCAAGGCGCTCAACTGCGAGGAGGGCGTGTCGTCCACGCCCTGTGGCGTGTGCAGCGCCTGCACCGACATCGATGCCGGCCGCTTCGTCGATCTGATCGAGGTGGACGCCGCCTCGCGGACCAAGATCGAGGACACGCGCGACCTGCTCGACAATGTGCAGTACTCGCCGGCGCGCGGCCGCTACAAGGTGTACCTGATCGACGAGGTGCACATGTTGTCGCGGCATTCCTTCAATGCCTTGCTGAAGACCCTCGAAGAGCCACCGCCGCACGTCAAGTTCCTGCTCGCGACCACCGACCCGCAGAACCTGCCCGTGACGGTGCTGTCGCGTTGCCTGCAGTTCAACCTGAAGCGCCTGCCGGTATCGATGATCCGCGAGCGCTTGCGCCTGGTCGCAGACAACGAGGGGCTCGAGTTCCAGGCTCCGGCGCTCGACCTCCTGGCGCGCGCGGCCGACGGCAGCCTGCGGGATGCGCTCAGCCTGCTGGACCAGGCGGCCTCGCACGGCGGCGGCAAGCTGACCGAGCAGGACGTGGCGGCGATGCTCGGCACGGTGGACCGCGAGCACGCGGTGCGGCTGCTGGACGCCGTCGCAGCGGGCGACGGGCCACGGGTGCTGGCAGAGATGGCGGCGCTCGACGAACGCGTGCCGGATTACGACGATGTGCTCGGCACGATCGCTGCGCTGATCCAGCGCGCCGCGATGCTGCAGGCGGCGCCCGACCTCGAGGACGATGAGGACGGGCTCACGCCGCGGGCGCGGCCGTTCGCCAACACGGCGGCGGCCGAGGACCTGCAGCTGTGGTACCAGGTCGCGGTCGCCGGGCGGCGCGACCTGCCGTTGGCGCCGTCGCCACGCGCCGGTTGTGAAATGGTGCTGCTGAGAATGCTCGCGTTCCGGTTTGCGGCGCCCGCGAGCGGACCGGGCAGCGAGCGGCCGCAGCCCTCGCAACGCGCCGTCCGGACGCCGGCGGCGCGTTCGGTAGCAGTGCCGGAGGCGCAAGCGGCCGCCACGCCGGCGATGCAACCCACGGCGCGACCGGCGGCGCCGCGCAGCCAGGCGGCGCTCCCGGGCAGAGACGACTGGGACCGGATGATCGAGTCCATGGACCTTGCCGGCGCGACGCGGCAGCTTGCGCGTCATTGCGAGTATCTCGGCCGCGAGGCCGGCGTGGTCCGGCTGGTGATCGATCCGGCCCACGAGATCCTCGCCACGAGCGCCCAGCAGGAGCGATTGCGCGACGCACTGGCCGCGCATTTCGGCGCCGCCGTGAAACTGCAGCTCGACTTCACGCGGCCACGCTCGGAAACGCCCGCCGACCGCGAGCGCCGGGCCGCGGCCGAGCGCCAGCGCCAGGCGGAGAGCGACATCGAGGAGGACCCGCTGGTGCGGGAGATGCAGAAAGTGTTCGACGCCACCGTGGATCGCGACAGCATCCGGCCGGCAGACTGATCGACTTGAGCAGAGGAGCAGTGGAATGAAGGGGCAGATTGGACAGCTCATGCGCCAGGCCCAGCAGATGCAGGAGAACCTCGAGAAGGCGCAGCAGGAGCTGGCGGCGCTCGAGGTCACCGGCGAAGCGGGCGGCGGGATGGTCAGGGTGACCATGGGCTGCAAGCACGAGGTGCGCGGCATCGTCATCGATCCGGCGCTGCTCGGTGACGACCGGGAAATGCTGGAGGACCTGGTCGCAGCGGCGGTGAACGACGCGCTGCGCAAGGTGGAGCGCACGGTGCAGGAAAAGTATGCCGGCATGACCTCCGGGCTCGGCCTGCCGCCCGGCATGAAGCTGCCGTTCTAGGCGTCGCATGCGTTATCCGCCGCGACTCGCGGGCCTGATCGAGGCGCTGCGGCGCCTGCCGGGCGTCGGCCCGCGCTCCGCGCAGCGCATGGCTTTCCATCTCATCGAAAAAGATCGCGAGGGCGGGGCCGCGCTTGCCGCGGCCATCGAGGCCGCGCTCGAGGGCATCGGCCGCTGCGGCCGCTGCCGGATGTTTACCGAGTCGGAGCTGTGCGAGATCTGCCGCGCGCCCACCCGCGACGCCGCACTGCTCTGCATCGTCGAGACGCCGGCGGACGTGGTGGCGGTGGAGACCGGGTCAGGTTACACGGGACGCTATTTCGTGCTGATGGGCCATCTTTCGCCGCTGGACGGCGTCGGTCCGGACGAGTTGGGGCTCGACCGGCTCGAAGCCATCCTCGACGAGGGCGGCATCGGCGAGGTCATCCTGGCTACCAACCCGACGGTCGAGGGGGAAGCCACCGCGCACTACATCGCCGAGTTGTGCACGCGCCGCGGCCTTCGCGCCAGTCGCATCGCGCACGGCGTCCCGGTCGGCGGCGAACTCGAGTACGTGGACAGCGGCACGCTGTCGCACGCCTTTGCCGGGCGGCAAAGACTCTAGCGCTGCAGGTCCTCGGTGAGGCGCAGCAGCCGGCGATAGCTTTCGTAGCGGCGCGCGCTGATCTCTCCCGTCGCGACACGATCCTTCACGGCGCAGCCCGGCTCCCGCATGTGGCGGCAATTCGCGAAGCGGCAGTGTGCCGCGGCGTCGACCACTTCCCGGAAGCCGGTGGCCGCCAGTCGCGGGTCGCCGAGTGCCGGGGCGAAATCCCGCACTCCCGGCGAGTCCAGCAGCGCCCCGCCGCCGGGCAGCGGATAGAGGGTGGTGGCGGTGGTGCGGTGCCGGCCCTCCCCGGTGGCCGTGGAGAGCTGCGCGGTCGCCACCCCCGTACCGGGGAGCAGAGCGTTCAGCAGCGATGACTTGCCTACTCCGGACTGGCCCACCAGGATGCTGCAGTGGCCGGCGAGCGCATTGCGCAAAGCATCGAGCCCATGCGCTGCGTGGGCGCTCACCTGCAGCGTCGGGTAGCCGACGGCCTCGAACTCCGCCAGCTGCACCACCTCGCTGGCGCCGGGCAGGTCGTGCTTGTTGCAGGCGACCAGCGCGGTGGCGCCCATGACCTCCGCGGCCGCGAGGTAACGGTCGATGATGTACGGATCCGGGCGCGGCTCGGGCGCGCACACCACGACGACCTGGTCGATATTGGCGGCAAGGACTTCCGGCCGACCGCGCGAGTCAGGGCGACTCAGCTCGGTGGCACGAGGCAGGATGTCGAGCACCGCCGCCTCGCCGCCCCCATCGACCGCCTCGCACCAGCGCACCCGGTCGCCGCAGACGACCTTGAGGTTGCGCCTGGCGACGAAGGCGGGACGCCGCTCGCCGGCTTCGTCCTCGAGCACCAGGCGCTTGCCGTAGGAGGCCACCACGCGGCCGGTGCACGGCGAACTGTCTCCGTCCGCATCCGGCGCTCTGTTAGAATTCGGAAATTGCAAGGAGGCCGCCCGCCGCGCTTATGAAAGACGTCGATAACCTGATCTGGATCGACCTGGAGATGACCGGCCTCGACACCGCACGGGAC
>DAOMOU010000006.1:0-23009 GCA_035444525.1 Gammaproteobacteria bacterium
GTGTTCGGCGCCATCATGCTGATGTTCCTGGTGCTGTTCCGCTCCTGGCGCTTCTCGGCGCTGGGCATCCTGCCGAACCTGCTGTCGGCGGCCATGGTGCTGGGGCTGATGGGCTGGGTGCGAATCCCGCTGGACCTGATGACCGTGACCATCGCCGCGATCACCATCGGCATCGGCGTCGACAACACCATCCACTACGTCCATCGCTATCGCGAAGAGCTGGCCGTCGACGGCAACCCCTGGGAGGCCGTGGCGCGTTGCCACGGTTCGATCGGCCGCGCGCTGTACTACACCAGCGTGACCATCGTGCTCGGTTTCTCGGTGCTGGCCCTGTCGGCCTTCATCCCGACGATCCTGTTCGGCCTGCTGACCGGGCTGGCGATGACCGCCGCGCTGCTGGCCAACCTGACGCTGCTGCCGGTGCTGCTGGCGAAGACCGAGAAGGCGCAAAACCGGGGTCAGGAAAAACCGGGGTCAGAGACAGGTTTAGCGAGCGAAACCTGTCTCTGACCCCGGTTTTTCCTGACCCCGGTTTTCGGTTTTGCCTAGGCCCAGCGGCGGAACACGAGCGTGGCGTTGGTGCCGCCGAAGCCGAAGCTGTTGGACATGACGGTGTCCAGGCGCACGCCGTCGCGCCGCTCGCGCACGATGTCGAAGCCTTCGGCGGCCGGGTCCAGCCGCTCGATGTTGGCCGACGCGGCAATGAAGTCGTGCTGCATCATCAGCAGGCAGTGCACGGCCTCGTTGACGCCTGCGGCGCCCAGCGCGTGGCCCGCCAGCGACTTGGTCGAGGCCACCGGCGGGCTCTCGGCGCCGAATACCTCGCGGATCGCCTCCAGCTCCTTGATGTCGCCGACCGGCGTGCTGGTGCCGTGGGTGTTGAGGTAATCCACCGGGCCGTCGACGCCGTCCAGCGCCATGCGCATGCAGCGCACCGCGCCCTCCCCGGAGGGTTGCACCATGTCGGCGCCATCGGAGGTCGCCCCGTAGCCCACCAGCTCGCAGATGATGTTCGCACCGCGCGCCCGGGCGTGCTCGAGTTCCTCCAGGATCATGATGCCGCCGCCGCCCGAGATGACGAAGCCGTCGCGCTCCGCATCGTAGGTCCGCGACGCCTTCTCCGGCGTGTCGTTGTACTTCGAGGACAGCGCGCCCATTCCGTCGAACATCACCGAGGTGCCCCAGTGCAGCTCCTCGGCGCCGCCGGCGAACACGACGTCCTGCTTGCCGAGCTGGATCAGCTCCGCGCCGTTGCCGATGCAGTGCGCGCTGGTCGCGCAGGCGGAACTGATGGTGTAGCTCACGCCCTTCACCTTGAAGGCCGTGGCCAGGTTGGCGGCGATCGCGGACGACATGCAGCGCGTCACCATGTACGGTCCCACCTTGCGGGCGCCCTTCTGGCGCACCGTGTCCGCGGTCCAGAACACGTTCTCCGTCGAGGCGCCGCCGGAGCCGACGATCAGCCCGCTGCGAGGATTGCTGATGTCGCCTTCCTCCAGGCCGGCCTGCGCGATGGCCTGTTGCATGGCCACATAGGTGTAGCCGGCCGAGTCGCTCATGAAGCGCTTCAGCTTGCGATCGATCATCGCCGCGAGATCGATCTCCACCGGTCCGTAGACATGGCTGCGGAAACCGAGCTCGCGATACTCCTCGTTGAAGCGGATGCCGGAACGGCCGCTGCGCAGCGAGTCCAGCACTTCATCGCGATTGTTGCCGATGCTCGATACGATGCCGAAACCGGTGACGACGACGCGGCGCATGATGCCCCCTCAGAAGGATTCCGTAGAAGTAAACAGGCCGACCTTGAGGTCGGTCGCCGTGTAGATCTCGCGGCCGTCCACGCTCATGGTGGCGTCCCCGATCCCCATGATCAGCCGGCGCAGCAGGACCCGCTTCATGTCGATCCGGTAGGTGACGAGTTTGGCCGTGGGCAGCACCTGGCCGGTGAACTTCACCTCGCCGACGCCGAGCGCGCGGCCGCGGCCCTGGCCGCCGCTCCAGCACAGGAAAAACCCGATCAGCTGCCACATGGCGTCGAGCCCCAGGCAACCCGGCATCACCGGGTCGGACTCGAAATGGCACTTGAAAAACCAGAGCTCGGGCTTGATGTCGAGTTCTGCGACGATCTGGCCGAGGCCGTGTGCGCCGCCGTCGGCGGTGATGCGGCTGATGCGGTCCATCATGAGCATGGGCGGCAGCGGCGCGCGGGCACGGTCCTTGCCGAACAGCTCGCCATGGCCGGCCTGCAGCAATTCCTCGTAGCTGTACGAGTTTTTCGTCATGTATGCGCCCCGCTGCGCCAGTGTGGCAGGGCGGTATTGTGCAGCAAAATCGGCGAAATTATTTCTTGCGGCGCGTCATCGGCACGAAAAAACGGGGCGCCCGCGCCGCAGCGCGAACGCCCCTCCCCTGGAGAAGGTCAACTAGGGACGTGTGCCGCCGGCGACCGGATCATCGCTGTAGCCGAGGCCGGCCCAGTCGATCTGGCCATTGCCGTGGCAGTCGTCGCATCCGCCCCGGCCGAGCGCCATCTCCGCCGGCGCGACCTCGTGGTTCACCGCCCAGTAGCTCACCGTGTCGATGAACTCGTACTCGCCCGAATACGTCTGGCCCGTGATCGCCGCACCGTCGCGCAGCGCCAGGTCCCAGTCGTACGCGACCCAATAGGGATTGGGCCCGCCGGCGAGCCCGAACAGGTGCGGCACGAGGATGGTGCCGTTCTGGGCGTCGCCCGGCTGGTTGCCGATCAGTTTCTTGAACGGATAGATCTTGGCGTTCGGGTTGGTGTAATCGGCCGCCGGCCCGCCGAGATAGACTCTGCCGTCCTCGGAGGGAAGAGCCGCCACGTTATCGCTGACGCCGATCAGCGACTTGATGGACTTGCCGTCGTAATAGCGCAGTACCGGCCGGACGTTCAGCTCCCAGTTGAAGGTGCCCTTCATCTTGTCGTAGGCCGCCTTGCCGGTATCCGGGTCGAGCGGAATCGGACTGATGTCCTGGCCGGCGTCCGCCCAATACCACTCGGTCTTGGTCGGCAGCTTCCGCGAGATCGCCGGAATGTGACAGGCCTGGCACGCGAGACGGTCGTGGGTGTTGAGGATGCTCTCCACCGGCCGGCCGACGTGGACGGTGGGGCTGTGGCAGTCGTCGCACTGCCGCATGTTGCCCTCGTCCACCGAGTGGTAGGGCATGCCGCCGATGCCGTGCGACAGCACATTGCCGTCGAGGTCACGCTTCACGTCGTGGCAGAGCACGCAACTGGCGTTAGCGCCGTCCGTCGCCATGTGCACGTCGTACTCGCGGGTCGTGGCAATCAGGTCGGAGGACAGGTCGCCGTGCTTGACGTTGTCGCCGCCGCCGGCGCCGGCATGGCAGAACAGGCAGGCCTTGCGGGTCGGCACGCCGTTGTTCAGGCCGACGCTCTGCGCCACCGCCTGCAGGTCGACTGAGGCCGGCGGGCGGCCTGCAGCCGGCGCCGCCTTGGTGTAGGTGCCGGTCTGGTCATGGCAGGCGAAGCAGTCGATCAGCCTGGGATTGCCGAAATCGTAGCTCTGGTCGGCATAGTCGTAGCCGATATGGCACTGGGTGCAGCGCCCCTCATTGCTGGGCACCGCCACGCAGAAGTTGTTGATGATGTCGTTCTTGCCGTGAATCTCGCCCTCGACGCCTTCGAGGCCTGCGGCGACGCCCTCCCACTTGAAGTGCCCCGTGGTCAGGATGTCGTCCCCGATCGGGCCGTGGCAGACCAGGCAGGACTCGGTGCCCTCGTAGCTCCGGTCGGCGAAATAGGCCTGGTGAAGCGTGGCTGCGTCGGCGATGGACGGCGGCGGCAGGCGGCAGTCGAGCACGTCCACGACGCCATCATCGTTGACGTCCTCTTCCGCGTCTGCGACGCCGTTGGCGTTGAGATCCCAACAATTGATGCCGTCCGCGCCGGCTGCACCCGGCGCGCCCGGCGTGCCGTCGTCGCCGTCGTCGCCGCTGCAGCCGCCCAGGGCGAACAGCAATGCGATCGTCCCGGCCAGCATGAGTCGGGCCACCGGCCCGCGTGCCTGGAGAGTCATGACAGGGGTCCTCTGCAAATTCCGCGACACCCCCGGGCAGCCCCGGGGCCCGCACCTGATTCAAATAACTCTTATTTAGAATGATTTGAATTAGGTGCAGCGCAAATTTGCGCCCACCGGACGCTGTCATGTTTGATCTGGATCAACGCGCCCCGTAGGGAAATATCCCTAGCTGCGTGCGCCGGCCTCGGCCACCGCCCCGCCCCGACGGCCGAAAATCCGCCGCGCGAGACCGCGCAGGTCCTCCAGCACCAGGTAGTTCAACGGCACCAGCAGCAGGGTGATGAAGGTGGCGAACAGGATGCCGAAGCCCAGCGACACCGCCATCGGGATCAGGAACTGCGCCTGGGTGGACTTCTCGAAGATCAGCGGCGTGAGGCCGGCGAAGGTGGTCAGCGAGGTGAGCAGCACCGGCCGCAGGCGGGCGGCACCCGCCGTGCTGACCGCCTCCATCAGCGGCATGCCCTCGGCGCGGCGGCGGTTGATGTAGTCCACCAGCACCAGGCTGTCGTTCACCACCACGCCGGTCAGCGCCAGCATGCCCATCAGGCTCATGATGGTGAGGCTCATGCCCATGATCATGTGGCCGAGCATGGCGCCGGCCGCGCCGAAGGGAATCACGCTCATGACGATGAGCGGCTGGAGGTACGAGCGGAACGGGATCGCCAGCAGGGCATAGATCACGAACAGCACGAACATCAGGCCGTAGCCGAGGCTGCCGAAGGACTCGCGCTGTTCGCGCGCCTCGCCCTCGAGCGTGAAGCTGACGCCGGCGTAGCCCGGCACCGCCTCGGCCAGGAAATCGTTGAGGTCGCGCTTGATGGCCTCGATGTCGGCGGTCTCCTTGTTGACGTCCGCGGTGACGTTGATGGTGCGGTTGCGATCCACGCGGCGGATCTGCGCGAAGCCGCGCCCGTACTCGGCGCTGGCCACCTCGCCGAACGGCACTTCCGCTCCGTCCGGGGTGCGGATGCGCATGGTGGCCAGGTTGTCCAGCGAGCGGCGCTCGCTCTCCGGGTAGCGCACGTAGACCCGCACCTCTTCGCGGCCGCGCTGGATGCGCTGCGCCTCGAAACCGAAAAAGGCGTGCCGCACCTGGCGCGCGAGATCGTCGAGCGTGATGCCGAGCAGCTCCGCTTCCGGCCGGATGCGCAGCTTGATCTCCTGCTTGCCGTCCTCGAAGCTGTCGGTGATGTCGAACACCCCGGGGTAGGTCTGCAGCCGCTCCCGCACCTGGCCGGCGAGGGTGCGCAAGGGGCCGAATTCGGGGCCGGTGATCTGCACGTCCAACGGCGAGCCGCCGCCGCCGATCTCGGCGCGGAAGCTCAGCTCCTTGGCGCCTGGAATGGACCCGATCGCCTGGCGCCATTCGCGCACCAGGTCGGAGCTGGTCACCTCGAGGGTGCGCTCCTCCGGCGGCACGATTTCGAACACCACGCGGCCGAGGTCGGTGCGCGGCGTGCTGCCGCCGCCGGCCGAGCCGATCGAGGCCAGGATGCCCTTGATGACGCTCTCGCCGGTGTCCTGATCCCGGTAGCGCTCGCGCAGGGACTCGGCCTCGGCGTTGATGCGCCGGATGGCGGCGGCCGTGGTGTCGAACGGCGTGCCCGGCGGCATGGTCAGCGTGGCCGAGGCCGTCTCCGCCTGGATGCGCGGGAAGAACACGAAGCGCAGGTGGCCGCCGATCGCGATGCTGAAAAGGATGATGGCGAGCGCCCCGAAAATGGCGCCGGCCAGGTAGCGGTTGCGCAGCGAGGCCTTCAGCACCGGCGTGTAGGCCGCCTGGGTGCCGCGCTCGAGGCCGCGCTGGATGGCCGCCTGCAGCCGGCTGAGCGGCCCGTCGCCGGCGCCGTTGCGGATGCGCACGTGCTTCAGGTGGGCCGGCAGGATCAGCTTCGACTCGACCAGCGAGAACAGCAGCACCGGGATCACGATCAGGGGGATCTGCGCGAAGATCTGGCCGCGCACGCCCTCGATCATCAGCAGCGGCATGAAGGCCACCACAGTGGTCAGCACGCCGAAGGTGACCGGCACGGCGATCTCCTGCGTGCCCTTGATGGACGCCTGCAGCGGGTCCTCGCCCTTCTGCAGGCGCGTGAAAATGTTCTCGCCCGTGACGATGGCGTCGTCCACCACGATGCCGAGCACCAGGATGAAGGCGAACAGGCTGATCAGGTTGATGGTCACCCCGAGCACCGGCATCAGCGCGATGCCCGCCATGAAGGCCACCGGGATACCGACCACCACCCAGAAGGCCACCGCCGGACGCAGGAACAGCGTCAGCAGCACGAGGATCAGGATGCCGCCCTGCAAGGCGCTCTTCAGCAGCGTGTTGAGGCGCGCCTGCACGACGCGCGACTGGTCGCGCCAGTAATCGAGCTGGACGCCCGGCGGCAGCCAGCCGGGCGGCGAAGCAATGTAGTCACGCACCACCCGCGCCACCTCGATGGCGCTCTGCTCGCCGACCCGGTAGACGTCGATGAAGGCCGCCGAGCGGCCGTTGTAGCGGAACTCCAGCGGGTCCTCGCTGAAGCCGTCGCGCACCACGCCGAGGTCCTTGACGGTGAGTCGCGTGCCGGACTCGCCGCGCACCACGATGTCCTCGAACTCGCGGCCGGCACGGGCCTGCCCCTGGGTGCGGATGAGCACCTCCCCGCCGGTCGTGCGCACCGCGCCGGCCGCCAGGTCCAGCGAGGTGCGGCGCACCGCGGCCGCCACCTGCTCCAGCGTCAGCCCGTACTGGCGCAGCGTCTGCTCGGAGATCTCGATGGAGATCTCGTAGGGACGCACGCCGTCGAGCTCCACCTGGGTGATCTCCTCGAGGTCCACCAGCTCGTCGCGCACGCGCTCGGCGACCAGGCGCAGTTCGTGCTCCGGCAGGTCGCCCGAGATCACCACGGTGATGACGTCGCGGCGGATCTCGGGCACGTAGACCACCGGCCGTTCGGCATCGGCGGGGAAGGTCGAGACCGCGTCCACCCGCGCCTTGACGTCGTTCATCAGCTCGCGCGGATCGAAGCGGTTGTCGACTTCGACGACCACGGTGCCGAGGCTCTCCACGGCGGTCGAGCGCAGCTGCTTGATGCCGTCGAGATCCTGGATGGCCTCCTCGATCTTGACGGTGATGCCCTCCTCGACCTCGGCCGGCGTGGCGCCCGGGAACGGCACGCGCACTACCACGGTACGCAGCTCGAAGGCCGGGAACACTTCCAGCGGAATCCTGGCGCTGAGCGCCCAGGCGCCGAGCGCCAGCAGGGTCACCATCAGCAGGTTCGCCGCGACGTCGTTGCGCGCGAACCAGGTGATCATGCCTTTCACTGCGCGCGGCCCTCGGCTGCGACGCGGTCGCCGGGCGGGCCGCGGCGGGGCGCGGGCGGCACGCCGTCGATGGTCGCGGCCACCAGCGTGCCGTTGGCGGCGACCGCCAGCGGCGTAATGTTGACCACCTCGCCCGGCTCCAGCCCGGCCGTGATCACCGCGCTCTCGCCATCCGTCCAGGCGACCGTGACCGGCCGGCGCTGCAGGCGGCTCTCCGCGTCGACCACCAGCACCTCGGTGGCCTCGCGCAATGCGCTGCGCGGCAGTACGAAGGCGTTCGCCAGCACCTGGCCGGCGATCTCCGCCTCGACGAACTGGCCGATGCGCAACGGCGGCTGGCCGTCCACGCCGCGCTCGTAGGGATCGTCCACCTGGGCGACCACGAACAGCTGGCGGGTGCGCGTGTCGATGGCACCCTCGGCACGCACGATGCGGCCGCTCCAGCGCCACTCCTGGCGCCCGATGGTGGCCTTGATGACCGCTTCCGGACCCGTGGTGCCGCGCTGCGCGGTCTCGCCGCGAAAGCGCTCCGGCAGGTCCACGAACTCGAGCTGGCGGTTCGACAGCGGCAGGCGGATCTCCACGTAGTCGGTGGCGTAGACGCGCGCCAGCAGGGTGCCCGGCGAGACGAACTGGCCGACGTCGACGTTCTTCTCCAGCACCTGGCCGTCGTAGGGCGCGCGGATGCGGGTGCGTTCGAGGTCGAACTTCGCACGCTCCAGCTGCGACTGGGCCGACAGCAGGGTGGCGCGTGCGGCGGCGATCTGCGGCTTGCGCAGGCCGAGCTCCGGCGCCTCGCGGCCGAGCATGCGCCAGTCGTCCGCCACCACCTTGGCCTGGGCAAGCTCCTGCTCGAGCGCGGACTCGGCCTGCGCCACCTGCGCCTCGGCGCTGGCGATCGCAAGCTGGTAGTCGCGCGGATCGAGGGTCACCAGCACGTCGCCCTGCTCGAAGAAGCCGCCCTCGCGGAAGGACGGGGAGATGGCGACGATCTGGCCGGAAACCTGCGGGATCAGGGTGCTCTCGGTGCGCGGCTCGACCGTGCCCTCGCTGCGGATGACCACGCGGTAGTCCTCCGGCGTGACGCGGATGGCGTCGATGGACACCGGCACCTGCGGCGGCTGGAACTGCGGTGCCTCCGGACGCTGCGAAACGATGTAGCGGCCGCCGGCGAGCGCCGCGAGCAGCACGGCCACGGGGAGAATCCACTTGAGAAGCTTGCTGATCATGCGGGCCTGTCGCAGCGGGGGCCCGAAGTCGCGGGCCGACCCTGGTTGATATCGAAACAATCACGCCGCCGGATGCAGTGCAGCGGTGGGCGCGTGACGCAAGGCACGGATTTTACCCGCAGTCGGACTGCATATTGATATTCTGGGTTCCGGGCCGGAAAAGGGAGTGATCGTGCCCCATCGCAAAGCACCCTGCCTGGGCGCATTCTGGGTCGGACGGGTCAACTGTGAACGCTGCAGTGCCAGCGCACCCGCGCCATTCAGTGTCCTGGATGCCGCCGAGCACGCCCGGCCGCTGGCCCAGGTGGAGAACTACCGCGCGCCGGCCGGCACGGTGATCGTGTCGGCGGACGACCCGGCGGAAGCCGTCTTCACGATCCGCGAGGGCTTCGTGAAGCTGTGGCGCCGGACTGACAAGGGGAATCACCGCATCCTGCGACTGCTGCGTCCCGGCGAGATGATCGGCCTCGAAGCGCTGGGGCAGCGCCGCTACCAGTTGTCCGCGGCGGCGCTCAGCGACGTCAAGCTGTGCCGCATCCCGGTGGAGATCCTCGACCAGCTGCGACGGAACGCTCCCGAGCTGCTGGCGGAACTCGACGAACGCTGGCTGGTGCAACAGACGCGCACCGACGAGCTGCTGGCAAACATCGCCACCGGCCCGGCACCTGAGCGGGTGCTGAAGCTGCTGCGCTTTCTCGACAAGCTGGCCTCTCCCGACCCCTGCCCGCGAATCAGCCGGCTGGACATGGCCTCGATGCTCGACATCTCCAGCGAGACCGCCGCGCGCGTGATTGCGGACCTGAAAAAGGCGGGGCGGCTCGAGGAACGGCCAGACCGGCTGGAATTCGACCCCGACCGCCTCTAGCCCGAATTGGGTACATTCCCCAATTCATGGAATTGGGGAATGTACCCAATTCGGAGAAACTGTGACGGGCGTCACACTTTTCGCCGCACCCGGGCGTTCCGACTGACGGCTGTCAGTTTCCCGGCGCCGACCGCAGCGCCCCCTGCCTAGCCTCAGGTTGCGAGTCCTGGAACGGCCGGCGCGGTTGCCGGCGGCAGGACGCCAACAGGGGCAATACCATGAAACGCTCGACACTGACGCTGCTGACGGCGATCTGCGCCGCGTTCAGCATCCAGGCCGCCACGGCCCAATCCGTCAACGGCGACGTCCTGGAATTCCAACCGGCCGACGGGCCCAGCGTGGTCTCCGACGGCGTATCCACCAACAAGGTCAAGATCCTGCGCACGCCCGACGGCACGCTGTTCGCGGTCTATGGGGACGAGCAGGACGTCAACATCAACGGTAACTCCATGGCGTGGAACGCCAAGGCCCACGCACCGCAAAAGCCGACGGACATCGTCATCAAGTACTCGATCGACAACGGCGCCACGTGGAGCGCGGCGCTCAACATCGACAACACGGCCGCCCTGTCTTCCGCCAGGGGCATCCTGGTCCAGGAAGGCGAGCCGATGCTGGACCCGGCCACCGGGACGCCCGACCTCGTCAACGACCCCCGCGCCGTGGACTATCCGGGCGACTCCGACAAGCCGAACGTCTACAACATCGGCAACAACATCATCGTGACCTGGAACGGCAAGTACTGCGCGGGCGACGAACAGCGCTTCGTCGTGTACCCGGAGCTGTTCGGAGTCACGGTGCCCTTCAGCTGCCAGTACGCCTCGCGGCTGGTGTGGAACAGCACGACCAAGGCCTTCAATACCTACCCGGCCTGGGGCGGGCTGCCCTACAAGACCGAGCAGCTGACGACCGGCATCCGCGACGCCAAGCAAGACGCCAATCGCGGCAACATGTATGCCTACGTCCTGAACTGGCAGGAAGACCCGCTGGGCCTGAAGCTCGGTGAAGCCGAGGGGCCGGGGAGCGGCGCTTCCGGCGCGAACGTCAACAACGGCACGGACGTCTGGTACAGCCACATCGAGCTGCTCAACGCAGCGGGCACCGGCGTCGACCCAGCCAAGTTCGTAAACAGCTCCTGGAGCCCGCCGACACGCATCACGCGCAATATTTTTGCCACTCAACCCCTCGAGGGACGCGACATCGAGCGGCACCCCGCCGGGGACTATGACCGCGGGCGCGTCGGTGCGTCACGGCCGAACATCGGCCAGATCGACGATCACGTGATCATCGCCTACGAGGAAACCAAGGGCAGCGAAGGCTGGGAGGACGGCAAGTACACCCGCTACCATGCCTTCCGCTTCGACACGCCCCCGGAAGGCGGTGAGCACGGCTGCATCATCAGCGATCCCTGGGAGAATTCCCGGCGGGTTCGCTTCCTGGTGCAGTCCGCCAGCAACGAGGTCCCGCTGCTGTTCATCTACAAGCAGGGCGACTTCACCCAGGGCGGCGAGTCCGACATCATGCTGCGCCGCGCGGTCGGCGGCTTCATGCCGGAACACCTGCAGCCGCCGGTGGACGTCGAGAACTGCCGTGTCAGCATCATGGACGACCTCGACCCGCTGTACAGCATCCGCCTCGAGGAGCACGGCCCGGCGATGAACCTGAGCGGCTCCCGCGAGATCGGCGGCGTGCCCGGCACGGGCCAGATGGGCGAGTCCATCGACACCGGCGCCAACATGCTGGAGAACGCGCTGGCGCATCGCGGCATGATGCGCGGCGACCTGATGCTGATCGGCTTCAGCTACGTGCCCAACCTGGCGCAGTTCCAGAACCTCGACAGCGAGGCGCCGTACACCTTCATGGTGCGCCGCTCGACGGATGCGGGCCTGACCTGGAGCGACGCCATCAACCTCACGCCCGAGGTCACGGCCGAGTCCGGCTACACCGTGAAGGAACCGCGCATCGTGCCGACGCCCGGCAGCGGGCCGCGCTGCGCGACGGACCCGAGTGATTGCCAGGACCCGAACGTCATCTACATCGCCTACGGGATGCAGGACAACGTGTTCGCATACCAGGAGGCCGGCGACGTCGACATCTACATGATGGTGACCTTCGACTCCGGCGCCAGCTTCTCGGCGCCCAAGGCCATCACCGCCGGCGACGCGCTGTACGGCGTAGCCGACGACTTCGAGGACTTCGAGACGCAGATCAAGCTGCGGCCCGACGGACGGGCGAGCTACACGGTCTGGTCCGGCAACGACGGCGAGTTCAAGCACGCCATGTTCCGCAGCGGCCTGGTGCGCGGTGATACGCGCGAGCTCCTCACCAGCGGCGGCGCCAAGTCGCGCCTCACCGTGGTGCCGGATGCCCGCTCCGACGCCGTGTTGACCGAGACGAGCTGGAAGTCCCTGGCGGACTACCCGGCCCCGCCGGCCGACTACGACTTCCCCTACGGCGTACTTGATTTCACCGTCACGCGCGTCGCGCTCGGCGGCTCGATCGAGGTCACGCTGAGCTTCCCGGAGCCGCTGCCCGAGGGCACCAGCTACTGGAAGTTCGGCAGCACTCCGGCGGCGCCCGAGGCCCACTGGTACGAGATCCCCGCGGTCATCGAGGGCAGCACCATCACCTATACGCTGACCGACGGCCTGACGGGTGACGACGACCTGGCGGTGAACGGCGTGATCGTGGACCCGGCGGCACCGGCCGTCTACAACCCCACCGTCACTCCGCCGCCCCCGGCGCCGACGCCGAGCAGCAGCTCCGGCGGCTGCACCATCGGGAACGGCGACAAGGTCGACCCGACCCTGTTGCTGCTGGCATCTCTCAGCCTGCTGTACCTCGTACGGCGGCGCAGGATGCCTGTCTGCTGAGCTTCCCCCTGTAAGTTCAGCCAAGGCAGGAGGGGGCGCCCGCAAGGGCGCCCTCTTCTTTTCGCGGCGAGCTCCCGCCGCCGGCGCGGCAGTTCAGGCGCCAAACAGCCAGAAGAAGCCGGCGTTGTAGAACATGTGCAGCGCGATGGCGGCGCCGACGCCGTGGCGCTCGCGGAAACCACCGAACACCAGCCCCGGCAGGATCACGGCCGCCGCCCAGGCCGGCGAAGTCCGCAGCAGGTGCGCCGTGGCGAAGCCCAGCGCCGCGGCGAGATTGGCGGCGCTCACCGGGCCCGCGATGCGTCGCCCCCAGCCGCGGTTCAGCAGCGCGCCCTGCAACCAGCCCCGGAACACCAGCTCCTCGAGGACCGGATACAGCACCGCCAGCACCAGGAAGCGCCCCGGCTGGACGGCCGGCCAGCCGGGCTCTGCGAGTGGCAGCCACAGGGCCAGCAGCGCCCACGCGGCTGGACCGGCGGCAAGGGCGAAGAAGAACCAGGGGTCCCGCCATGGGCGCGTTGCGGCCTGAAGCGTGATCATCCAGCAAGAATGCCACGCGCGACGGGATGGCTGCATTCGTACAAGCCAGTGCGAGGGCGGTGGCATCGACCCGTCGCAGTTGGCTTGCACTGCACAGTCGGCATCAAGCAACCTGCAACCATGAATCTCGAGCTCAGCGAAGCCGCCATCCGTCTCGGCGCCTTTGCCGCACTACTCGGCCTGCTGCTGTTCGCCCAGTGGCGCTGGCCGGCGCGCGGCGACGGCCGGCCGGCACGACGCCAGCTGGTCAATCTCGGCATGGTGGCCATCGGCACCGGCCTGCTCCGCGTCGGCTTTCCCGTGCTCGCGGTGGCCTGGGCCGTGCAGGTCCACGGCGGCGGCCTGTTCGGCCTGCTGGACTGGCCCGCCTGGCTGGCCATCCCGGCGGCAGTATTGCTGCTCGACGTCGCCATCTACTGGCAGCACCGGCTGATGCATGCCTGGCCGCTGCTGTGGCGACTGCACCGCGTGCACCACTGCGACACGGCCTTCGACGTCACTACGGGCGTACGCTTCCACCCTTTCGAGCTCGTGCTGTCGATGGGCATCAAGCTGGCGCTGATCTCGCTGCTCGGGCCCCACCCCGCGGCGGTGCTCGCCTTCGAGGTGCTGCTCAGCCTGGGCGCGCTGTTCACCCACACCGACATCGCCCTGCCGCGGGCGCTGGACCGCAGGCTCAGGCTGTTGTTCGTGACGCCGTCCATGCATCGCATCCATCACTCCACCCGCCGGATCGAGACGGACAGCAATTACGGCTTTCACCTGTCCGTCTGGGACCGGCTGTTCGGCAGCTACACCAGGGAGCCGGTGGAGGACGAGCGACGCATGCCCATCGGGCTGGAGGAGTGGCGGGAACCGCGCGACCAGGGACTGGTCTCACTGCTCCTGAACCCCTTCCGCGCGCCCGGCCCAAGTCATGGGGGGAACGGGCCGGATACGAGCGAGCGCCATGCGTGACACCCTGCCCCTGCTGGTCGACACCGACTTCCCGCGCATCCGGCGTGACCGCCTGGAGACGCTGCAGCTCAATCTCGGCTACCTGTGCAATATCGCCTGCGTGCACTGCCACGTGGCGGCCGGGCCAACGCGCAAGGAACTGATGGACCGCGCCACCATGGAGCTGGCGCTGGCCGCGGCGGAACGCCACGGCGTCGGCACCCTGGACCTGACCGGCGGCTCGCCGGAGATGAACCCGGAGTTCCGCTGGTTGGTGGGCGAGGCGCGGGCGCGCGGCCTGCACGTCATGGACCGGCTGAACCCGACCATCATGCGCGAGCCCGGCTACGAGTGGGTGGGCGAGTTCCTCGCGTCGCACCAGGTGGAGGTCATCGCCTCGCTACCCTGCTATTCGAGAGAAAACGTGGACGCGCAGCGCGGCAACGGCGTGTTCGAAGCCTCCATCAGCGCGCTGCAGGAACTGAATGCCCGCGGCTACGGCCGGCCGGATTCCGGGCTGGTGCTGAACCTGGTCTACAACCCGCTCGGGCCGTCGCTGCCGCCGCCGCAGCAGGCGCTGGAGGCCGACTACAAGCGGCTGCTCGGCGAGGAGTTCGACATCGTTTTCAACGCCCTGTTCACCATCACCAACATGCCCATCAAGCGCTTCGGCGCCGTGCTGCTGGCCAAGGGCCAGTACGACGGTTACATGGAGACGCTGCGCAATGCCCACCGCGCGGCCAATCTCAAGAACGTCATGTGCCGCAGCCTGGTCAGCGTGGATTACCGGGGCTTCCTGTACGACTGCGACTTCAACCAGATGCTCGGCATGCCGCTGGGCGGGGCGGAGTCCGGGCCGCACCTGCGCGACCTGCTGTCCGCCGACGAGTCGCCGCGCGGCATCGCCGTCGGCGGCCACTGCTACGGCTGCACCGCCGGCCAGGGCTCCAGCTGCGGCGGCGCGCTCGCCTAGCGGCGGCTGTCGCGGCGCGCCTGGCTGCGTTTCCCCGCAGCCGTCTTCTGGCCCTTGCGCGCACCGGCGCGCGTGTCCCGGGCCAGCTTGCCGAGCGCCGACACCCGCGCCGATTCCGCCGCATAACCGGTGGCGCCGGCTGCCTTGCGACTCCGTGCCTTGCCCTTGCCGAGCCTGGCAGCGCGGCGCGCGCCGGCCTTCTTCTTGTCGGCGATGCGTGTGGCCAGCGCCGCCTTTGCCGCGGCGCGCTTCGCTTCGCGTTGCTCCGCCGCAGCGTGTTTCGCAGCCTTCGCCTCGAAGCGCCCAAGCGCCTCGTCGAACAGTTTCGCCTTGTCCGCGGTGCGCACATTGGTCTGCGCGCGGTCGCCCTTCTTGGTACCCGTGCGCGCGCGATTGGCCAGACGCTGGCGTTTCAGGAGGTCACGGTACTTGTCGCGCAGCTTGCGCGCGCGCTGGATCTTGCCGCGCAACTGAACCGGGGTGTGCTTGCCGATCTCGTCGGCCAGGCTGGCGGTGAACAACTGGTACTCGCTGTCCGTGCACAAGGGGCGGGCATGATTGCGGTTGAAGGCCATGGGCGATGTTCCTTCGCGTCAGAAGTAGTAGCCGACGTTGATGTTGAGCCGGGAGCGCCACTTGCCGGCTGAAGCGCCATCCAGACCGATCCCGTCGCCCCCAGCAAACCACATGTTGCGCCCCGCGATCCAGTCGAAATAGGCGAACACGCCGCCGGCGGATACCGAGCAGCCGGTGACGTTCTGGATGGACTCGGCGGAATTGTCGACGTCCGGATCGATGTAAGTGAAGTTGTTGTAGCAGTTGAGTCCGGTGATCGGGCCCCATTCGACCTCGAAGGATCGCGCGATGTTGGCCGACAGCACGTTGCCTCTCGCCGCCATCAGGAAGGGAAAGTCGAAGGCCCCCAGCTGTACGAAGTCTGCCGACACCCCGGCCTGGTTCTCGGGCTTGAACTCGTAGCGAATACCCTGCAGCTGCAAGTTCCACGGCCCGTAATTGCCGTTGACGTGCGCGCCGAGCGCCCAGCGATCCCCATCGCGCTCCGTGGCGCGGTTGTAGATCTGGCCGGCCTCCAGGCTCAAGCCGATCTCAGTGCTGCGCTCATTGCCGTGCTGCAGCAACCGCGCCGCGCGAAAGTTGAGCTGGTTGGTTTCGCTGTTCTGCTGGTCGCCGCCCGTGACGAGGTCGAAGGAGTAGCGTCCGTAGCGGCCGTCGTCGACATACTCGGGGTTCTTGAAAAAGGCGTAGTGGAAGGTCCAGTCGCCACTCTTCTGCACGAACTTGACGCCCGTGTCGTAGTCGTCCTCGAAACCCATGTAATACGTGCCGCCGAACCAGAAGCTGTGCGAGGCGTAGGGCAGGATGCCGAACGGTACCTGCGTGATGCCGAGTTCGACATGGCGGTCCTCATCGAAGCGGTAACCGACCCAGGCGTGGTGAATGGCCTGGAAATCGTTGTAGCGGCGCCATTCTGCGTCGAGGATCACGTCGCCGACCGTGCCGCGCGCGTTGATGCGGAACAGCTCGAGCTCGAAGTCGCCGAGGCGGTCCTTGTTCTGGTCGTCGTAGTCACGCCAGCCGTAATTCAGCCGCACTGCGCCGCCGAAATTGATGCCCTCGTCCTCTGCCTTCGTGGTTACCGGCATGGCCAGCAGAAGCGCGGCAAGCGCCGTGATACCTGTCGTGACGTGTCCCTTGTTCATTTCAGATCCTTTCGAACTCTTCGCCCGTGCAAATTTGTGGCGGCGCCGCAAGCGTTGTTAAGATGGCCACCTCGACCCACCAGTGTAGGCACTCTGGAGCGGAGCGCAACCCGCTGTTTTGCTTAGGTTTTAACTGCCCTGGGCAACGGGCGGGTGACGCCTGTTGGGCGCCCGGGCGCAGCGGCGACGAGGCGCGATGATTACCACCCACGCCCGCATTCCGACGCTGATGCTGGTCCTGTTCGGGCTGGTCAACCTGCCGCTGTCCATGCTGATGTCGCCGACCGCGGCGATCCTGCCCAACTTCTATCTCGAATACAGCGCGGTCACCCTCGCCGGTCTGGCCACGGCCACCTTCGTCGCGAGACTGTTCGACGCGGTGACCGATCCGCTGATCGGCTACCTGTCCGACCGGTCCGGGTCGCGCAAGCCCTGGATGATTCTCGGCACAGGCGTGGTGGCCGCCGGCACCTGGTTCCTGTTCAACCCGGCGAGCGACGCGGGCATCGGCCACCTGCTGGCCTGGTACCTGTTCGTGACGCTCGGCTGGACACTGGTCGAGATTCCGCATACCGCGATGGCGGCCGAGCTGTCCACTGGCTATCACGAGCGCTCACGCATCGCGCTGTGGCGCCAGCTGCTCGGCTTCGCCGGCGGAATCCTGTTCATGGCTTCCCCGATGCTGCTCATCGGCAGCGCCACGGAGTTCAGCCCGGCCGTGATGCGCAAGCTGGCGCTGTTCATCATGCTGGCGCTGCCGTTGTTCGTCGCCCTGATGTGCCTGAAAGTGCCGGAACCGGCCCGCCGGGTGCGTGCGCGACCGGTACAGCCCGCCGACCTGCTGCGCGCGCTTCGCGATACCCGCCCGCTGCAGTACTTCCTGCTCACCCAGGTGCTGTTCGGGCTGGCGACGGGAGCGGTGGCCAGCCTGTTCGTGATCTACACGCGCTGGCATCTCGGGCTGCCGGACAAGGTCTCGCACATCGCCGTGCCGATGACCCTCGCCATGGCCCTCGGCATGCCGTTGTGGCTGCAGGTCATGAAACACGTCGACAAGCATCGCGCGTGGGCGATGGCGGCGGTCGGCATGATCGTCACACTGTTGCTGGTGCCATGGATCGCGCCCGGACCCGGCGCGCTGAAGCCGATGACGGGCGTCATGGCCAGCTTCGGCTTTTTCCTCGGCCTGTCTTCCATCGCGCTGCCCTCGCTGCTCGCAGATATCGTCGACTACGACATCTGGCGCAACCGCCGGGACCGCGCAGCGATCTTCTTTTCGTTCCAGGCGCTGGTCACCAAGCTCAACCAGGGCATCGGCGGCGCCATTGCGCTGGCCATACCGGCCTCGTTCGGCTTTTCCACCGAGGCGCCGCTGAGCCAGCAGGCGGTACTGGGCCTGAAAATCGCCTTCGTGGCGTGGCCGTGCCTGTTGTTGTTGCCGATGGTGGTGCTGGCGTGGCGCTACCCGCTCGGGCGGCGCGCGCACACCACGCTGGCGCGGCGCATCGATCGCCGGGGTGAACGGAGGATATTGCGGGGGTCTTGACGTTTCAGGGCGAAGGCAGCGCGGTGATCTCGGTCACTGCGTGCGCTTCGCCCTCGTGGTCGACCGGGTCAGCGGGGTGCTCCCGGTCAAGCGCGATCCGCGGCCTTCAGGCGCGACGCGCTTGCGCCTGGCGGCGCCTCCGACGGGACCGGCGACCAAGCCGGGCCTCCATGTCGCTGGGGGACGTTCTTGCCCTTGCAGCGCTCTTGCGGGTTTCCATGGCAGTCTCCGTGGCTCTGAATAAAGCTTAACCGGCCAGAATAATATCGACGGGGGCATTACCGGAACTTGATCTGGATCAAGTTCGTAGCCGATTGTTTTAAGTACTTCTGCTGATCGTGAAGCCCGTCACACGGCGCAGTTCGCCGGCGTATTTGCGACGGATTCAGCGGCCGCCGGCGGGGCTCATTCAGCGTCCCGGCCAGGGATGCAGGTCGGCGGCCAGCACGGCCAGCGCGGAACCGACGGTGTGATCGGTCAATACCGGCGTGAGCAGGATCAGCACCGCCCAGGTGGTGGTGAAGACCACGGCGAACTTGTCGCCACGGCTCCATGGCCGCCGCCAGGGCGGGCCGTCGTCGGGCACTTCGTCGGCCGGCTGCGCGGGTCGTTTCGCCCCGTTGCGGGTCGCCACGGCCTTCACCACGTGCGCCGCCTCGTCGGCCGTCATCAGGGCGCCGCGGATGGCCCGCTGCCAGGCTATCGTGCGCGCTGCAGTCTGGGCGCCGGCGCGGGCCGCGGCGCCGAGGCCCGCGAGGCCGAACAGCACCTCGATGTAGAGGCCCAGCCACAGCGCGACCAGCGTGAGGCCGATGTCGAGCTTCAGGTGCCAGAGCACCCGGCCGAGCCTGTTGTGGCGGATGCCCTGCCGCCCCATCGCCACCCACTCGAGCACGCCGTGCGCGGCCACGACCGCCGCCAGCCAGAACAACGAGATGGTCATGCTGAGCACGAGCCCGAGGCCCACGTACAGCACGATGAACAGCCAGCTGTCGTCGTGCTCCGCAACCCAGTGCAACACGCGCCGGCGCAGCGTCATTTCGGCGGCAGGTGTCGATGAGATGGCGCGTCCTCCCCCGTGGCAGGGCCGAGTCTATAAAAAAACCGGGGGAAAGCAGAAAAAATCGGGGCCAGGTACGCATTTCGAACGAAATGCGTACCTGGCCCCGATTTTTTCCCGGTTTTCAGCTGCGCAGGTAGTTCAGCGCCACCCTGGCGATACCGGCCGGCTTGAAGCTGAGCATGTGGCGCTGCCAGAACAGCTCCTGCTTGTCGCATACCGTGTTCTGGCTGTAGCTGGCGATCTCGCCGCGCAGCTGCTCGGCGGCGGCGGGATCCATCTCGCCGTCCATGCCGGCATTCACCCTCGCACGCAGCCGCCGGGCCTGGGCGATGCCGTCGGCGACCGCCCTGGCCTGCTTGGCAGAAATCCGCCCGTAGCGCAGCTTGAGTTCGTTCAGACGCTCGGCCGCATCATAGGTCGCGTCCACCAGCTGGGCGCGCGTCATCCACTCGGTCTCGTAGTTGAGGATATGCTCCCAGCTCGGCTGCTCGAGCAAGCGGCGATGCTCCTCCAGGGTATGGGCCAGCTTGCGGTAGCCGAAGCGCTCCGGGTGCTCGAAGATCTGGCTGCCGGGATCGAGGAACGGCCCCATCGGGGAAATGAAGCACTGCAGCCGCTTGTCGCCCCAGCGGAACAGCTGCTCGCAGTAGTCGACCGTCTCCATGACGGACTGGTACGTCTGCTGCGGCAGGCCGATCATGTAGAACACGTCGATGCGGTGGCAATTCAGCTTGAGCGCCTCCCGCAGCATGGTCTCCATGGCCTCGTTCTCGTAGCCCGCCTGGCCCTCCATGGCATGGCGGACAGTCTTGTCGTGGCTCTCCGGGCTGACCTCGAAGCTCCAGTTGGGCAGCTTCCCGTCGATGTAGCGCAGGAAGTCGATCGGCGGCACGTCGAAGAACTCGAAGCAGATCTCGTTGCCGACGCCCGCCGCGGCGATCTCGTCAATGCACCGCGACGCGTACTTGCGCCCGCCCTGGAGCAGGTCGCCGGGGATGACGATCGGCCCGCGGGAGAAGCGACTGATGGCGGCGAGATTGGCTGCCAGGTTGGCCGGGCTGCGGAACACCGGCTTGCGGCGGCCGGTCATCATCTGGCAGGTGGAATTCGAGCTGCCGCAGGTCACGCACTCGAAGGCACAGCCCTTCAGCGGCAACACCATGGTGGTGGGGTTTTTCAGCCAGCCGTTGAAGGGCAGCACGCTGGCGAAATCGCGGTAGCGGATCGCCATCTCGATCAACAGCTCGGGATGGACGTCGATGTAGTCGAGCGTCGGCGGCACGAAACCCAGCGGATTGACCCGGACCTCGTCCCCGTCCCGCCAGGTCAGGTTTGGAATCCCGTCCAGCGGGCCGCCGTCACGCAGCGCCAGCAGCAGCTGGTGGAGCGGCGGCTCGGTGCTGTCGCCGCGCAGCACGAAGTCGATCTCCGGATACTGCAGCAGCTCCTCGTGAAAGTAGGTTGCCGAGAGGCCGCCGAACAGCACCGGCACCCCGGGATGCACTTGCTTGGCGAGCCGCGCGATCTCGATCGCGCCGTGACAGTGAGGCATCCAGTGCAGGTCAATGCCGATGGCCTTCGGCCGAACCCCGGCGAGGAACTTCCGCACGTCGAAATCGGGGTCGGTGAGCATCCGCAGCCCGAGATTGACGATGCGCACCTGCAGGCCGCGCTGCTTGAGATAGCCGGCGATGGTCAGGAAGCCGATCGGGTAGATCTCGAACACCACCGACGACGGCACCATGTCGCTGACCGGGCCGTACAGGATCGACTTCTCGCGGAAGTCGTACACGCTCGGGGGGTGCAGCAGCAGCAGGTCGACGGTCTTGGCAGCCATGCCGGAACAGCCTCGTGACTCCGGGAGCCCAGTCTGTGGCAAGGCGCCGGCCCGCGCCATACCGGATTACCCCACCCGACAAGGGTGGACAGGCCCTAGTCCCTGAAGGGCCTCACGCGCACCCCGTCGTCCACCGCATCATCCGGATGCACGATGACCGCGTCGCCCTCGCCCAGCCCCTCCAGCACCTCCGACAGCAACCCGCTGCCCGCGCCGAGCCGCACCGGCCGCAGCCTCGCGCGATCGCCCTCGACCACGAACACCGCCCAGCCGTCGTCGCGACGGAACAGCGCGCTGGCAGGCACCGTCAGGGCGTCGGGCCGTTCCCAGACGATGAACCTGGCCTCCACGCGGTAGCCGTCGCCGAGCCGCTGCCAGGCCTCCGGCGGCGAGCTGATGTCGGCGATGGCCAGCACGCGCTGCTCCTCGACGCCGAGCGCGCTGATTTTCGTGAAGCCGGTCGGCTCGACGGTGCGCACCACGCCCTCCAGCGTCTCGTTGCCGCCCCAGCGCTCGAACAGCACGCGGCCGCCCGGCTCGATGCGCACCGCATCGCGGGACAGCACCTCCACCTCGACCTCGAGACGCCGCGGATCGCCCACCTCGAGCAGCGCTTGCCCGGCCGACACTACGCCGGCGCTTTCCTGCAGGACTTTCAGCACGCGCCCGGCCACCGGGGAGCGCACCGGCACGGTCTCGGCCGGCGCCTCGGCCTCGCTTGCGCCGGAATGGCGCAGCGCCGCCAGCGCCGCCTCCAGCTCGAAGCGCGCCACCTCGACCGCGGAGGCGGCGGACGCCTGCGCCGCCGCCATGGCGTTCATGCGACTGCGCGCCTGGTCGAATTCGGACCGGGAAATCAGTTGCCGTGCCAGCATTTCCTCGCGCCGGCGGAACTCTTCGGCGGCCAGCTCGGCCTCCGCCGCCGCCTGGCGCAGCACGGCCCGGGAGCGCTCCAGGCCGGCGCGGCCCGCGGCCACCCGCGCCTCGGCCTCGGCCCGGACGCGCGCATCCAGCACGCCCGGCCGCAGCGGGTCGAGCACCGCGAGCGCCTGGCCGAGAGCGACCGCGTCGCCCACCTCCAGCTCGACGCGCCGCAGGTATCCGGCCACCGGCGCGTACAGCACGAAACGATCCACCACCCGGGTGCGGCCTTCTTCCTCGACCGTGACCTGCAACGGCCGGCGCGCCACCTCGCCGGTCTCGATCAGGACCGGGCGCGGCCAGAAGCCCCACGCGATCGCCAGCGCGACCACCGCGTTGACGACGAATATTCCCTTGAAGCGTCCTGCGGGCACGATCTACTCCCTGGTCTTCAGCACCTCGACGAGGTCGAGCTGCGCGAGCTTGCGCCAGATCAGCATGCCGGTCACGGCAAAAGATACCAGCACGATCGAGGCGGCGAGCGCATAAGTGGCCGGCTCGACGATCAGCGCGATGCGGTAAAGGTCCGACGAAAAGGCCACGGTGAGGTATCCGGACAGGCCGTAACCGAACAGGAAGCCGAGCGGCACGGCCGCCAGCGTCAACAGGCCGATCTCGCCCAGCAGGATGTACGCCACCTCGCCGCGGGTGAAGCCGAGCACACGCAGCGAGGCCAGCTCCCTGCTGCGCTCGGACAGCGCGATGCGCGCGGAGTTGTACACCACCCCGAAGGCGATGAAGCCGCCCAGCAGCGCGGTGATGAAAGAGAAGTACAGGATGGTTTCCTCCATCATCTCGTTGAACTGCTGGATCGAGGTATCGCGGATCACCGTGCCGGCCACGCGCGGCATGCGCCGCAGGTCGCGATAGATCTCCACCTGGCGCTCGTCGTTCACCGCCAGCCGCGCGCCGGAGATCGCCGGTCCCTCACCCATCAGGCGGTTCAGCGCCTCGCGGCTCATGTACGCGTTAACGCCCAGGTACTGGCGAGTGGTGCCGACCACCGGCACCTGCAGCACCGGCCGACTGCCCTCGAGGACTTCGACCGTGAGCACCTGGCCCGGCTCGATGCGCAGAATCTCGTGCGCCAGGTACTCGGTGAGCACCACGCCCTCGGCAGGGATGT